>NZ_JBGFSM010000009.1:0-200335 GCF_041679265.1 Autumnicola aciditolerans | reverse complement strand
GGAGAATTATCAGGACTTATACCAATGCCTTCCCGAGTCTCTTACTGCTGATGCAGGCTATGGAAGCCAGGAAAATTATGAATTATTAGCTAAGAAAGGAATCCAGGCCTACGTAAAGTTCAACACCTTTGACCAGGAACAGCATAAAGCAGGGAAGAAAAGAAAAGCCGCATCGTCCTTCCATCGCGATCAGCTACATTATAATGAAAAGGAGGATTATTATGTGTGTCCAATGGGGCAAAAAATGGAGAAAATAGCTGAAGGAAACAAAACCACCAAATCAGGTTATAAACAAACCTACAGTAAGTATAGCGCTAAAAATTGTACAGGCTGCCCCATTAGAAGCGTCTGTTTCAAGGGAAAGAATAAGCGGGTTGTAGAGCGAAACCATACGCTGGAACATTACAAGCAAAAGGCACGGGAGGATCTTTTATCTGAAATAGGTCAAGCCAAACTAAAAAAACGAACGGCCGATGTTGAGCCGGTCTTTGCTCATGTTAAACACAACCGGAATTTTAAAAGATTTACCCACCGCGGACTGGAAAAAGTGGAATTAGAGTTTGGATTACACGCCCTGGCACACAATATTAGAAAGAAGAGTGCGTAAACCACTCTCTTTTACTTTTTTCAGAAGAAAAACACATAAAATCTTAGTTAAAACCGACACCAAATAAAAACCGCCTCATTTTGGTAAATGAGACGGCTTCCGAAAACTTTGGGTGAATTTTAAGACTATTGTACGTCCTGGCTTAAAGTAACCGTGGCGTAATTACCCGGATTCACTTTTGGCACCTCAGCGTTATAGGTTTTATTAATTTCTTCTATTATGCCATTGGCAATTACAGAATAGCCGCGTGGGGTTAGATGAATCCCATCCAGGGAGAAAGCCCCTCCCGTTACGAAAGTGGCATTTATATTACCGGCGTCAAAAGGAATCCCACCATTAGCCAGCTGAGTTAGCATGGCATTTACATCCAGCAGGCCAAGGTCAAACTGGTTAGCAGCGCTGGCTATCGCCTGGTTATAGGCCGTTGTAGCCGCAGCAATAGTTTGTTGCTCTTGAGGAATTAAAACATATTGATCTTCCAGCGGATAAGTAATTCCGTTAACGGAAAGTTGTGCTGCACTGGTTTGATCCAACCCAAAACTCATTAACTCCTGCACTCTTTGCTGATTAATATTACCAATTACGCCAGAGCTGGTAAGTACCAGCAAATCTTCAGTAGTGGCCTGCCTCACCTGCCCAAACTGCATCCCGTAAAGGGCTGCTGTTGCAGCGTCTACAGCACCAGATTCAGTTAAAACCTTGGTTATTTGCTGGGAAAGGTCTGTTAAAGATTCATCTTTTATAAGAACAGGGCTTGCACCGGTTTCAGAAAAACTGATTTTGCGGCTGGGAACCTGTAAGAAATCAAAAGCCTGATTTAAACCGGCAAAAGTCGCGTTTAAAGTAGGAATCTGAGGACCAAAATCTGGGTCTGCAGGACTTAAAGGCGCGTAGGGCACAGTGGTAAAATAAGGAACGGTAGTTACATCGGGAATATTGATAAGCACTCCACCGGAAGCGCTCTCTGTAAGCGCCTGTACCATTTGAAGATAAACTCCGGCAAAAACCATGGGATCTGTAATATCATTTGTACCGTAGGTGGCAGGAGAAGCCCCTGTTCCTGTTTGATCTACACCCGTTCCTCCGGAAGTGGCATAACCCAACACATCGTTATTTCCTATCCATAAAGTAAAGAAGCTTGGATTTTGCGCAAGGGCGTCCTGTAGTACCGTAGTTTCCGGAGAGGAAGCAAACCTTACAAAGTAAGGATTAGCTGTAGCCGGCTGGCTGGACAACCCGTTTAAATTCCCGTAATTTGGAGCAATTAAATGATAGCTTTTGGCTCCCGGTACCCCCATGTTATTAAAAGGACCGTCAAGAACAGCGGTAACCTCTGTAGTAGGATCTTCCCCACGATACCTCATAGGCGCCGGGTTTCCATCCTCATCAAAAGCAAGCACCAGGCGTGTATTGAATCCAGGGATCGGCTGGCCCGCAGCCAGCAAACCACCTGCATTATCATTAACCAATGGCTGGCGGAATTCCTCAATATCCTGAACTACAGAAAACTGTTGTGCAAGAATGTTAGGATAGGAATTCTTTTGCCCCGAAAGGTACAGGGAACCATCTGCATACCCGGCGGTAAGGGAATTTCCCAGCGCGACATAATTGGTAAAATCTGCCTCTCCATTGCTGTAATACCCCTGTTCATCTATTGGATTTTCAAATTCCGGTTCACAGGCCACCATTCCCAAAGCCAGAATTGCGATATATTTAAAATAATTTTTCATTTTACGTTAATTAAATTTTGATAGTTACTCCAAGTCCGGGTACAAAGGCAGAAGATTTATAAGTTCCGCCAAAAGGCACTTCCACCCGTGCTTGGCCTTCTCCTTCAGCATAGTAATTATAGCTTTCATCTATTTCCTTAAACCTGCTGTACAGGAAAGACGCATCTATAGCAAACATGTTATTTATCTTCACAGAAAGGCCGCCGGTAAAATTATTCGAGTCATTTCGGGGAGTTTCCGGCGCAAAATAACCTGATTGCACTGGAGATTCATCAAAATAATAGCCGGCCCTTAATGTAAATGTTTCATTCGCCACATACTGAAGCCCGAACCTGTAAATAGAAGCATCTTCATAACTTCTTGGGTTGTAGGAATCAGGAATATTGGGATCTGCAAAATCTATATCAAGTGATTCGTAAACACCCCAGTAGGTACGGTTATAATCAAAAGCTACGGTCCATTTATCCAGGAAGTGATAAGATGCGCCCACAGTTAATTCGGCGGGCATTGGCAAAGCCGCGTCAAATTGAGTATCCTGATAAGGAGTCCTTGGGGAATTTGGAACATTTTCAAAATGTGCGTCCCCATTTTCGGCTTCTAAAATTACTTCTGAACGATAATTAACACCAAACCTGAGATCTTCTGTTGGGCTGTACATTCCTCCCAAAGACCATCCCCAGGCATTTACTCCGGAAGCATCTACAGTTACGTTGGCTCGTTCTCCTTCTATATTGGTAAGGTTTCGGGAAAGATTCCTGTTGAAGTTGACCGCTCCGGTAACAAAAATAGGCCCTCCACCAATACTTAACTTATCCGAAATTTTTACAGAAGCCAACGGCTGAATATAAATTGCCTGCAGGTCTATGTTGTT
This sequence comes from Autumnicola aciditolerans, assembly GCF_041679265.1. NCBI lineage: Bacteria > Pseudomonadati > Bacteroidota > Flavobacteriia > Flavobacteriales > Flavobacteriaceae > Autumnicola > Autumnicola aciditolerans. Next base: position 197,127 of record NZ_JBGFSM010000009.1, on the reverse strand, counting down.
TACCAGGTGGGAACCAGCCCAATCCTCGGGCCATTCTACAGAACTTCCGTAGGGAGTATAGGCACTTAAACCCAGGGAAAGCCAGTCATTGGCCTTATATGAAAAGTAAGCATAGAAAGGCGTACCCACCGGACTATCGGTTTGAGCCATTTGCCCAAATTCTTCATTTTGCCAGCTTACGTCAGAAAAAACGGCGCTGGCTCCTGCGGCTATGTTAATTTTGTTTTCAAGATACACCAGCCCGGCAGGATTAAAAAAAGCAAGTTCAGCATTATTAACCAAAGCTACCCCGGTATGCCCCATAGCCAAAGATCTTTGGCCCTGAAGGCTCACCCGGTATCCACCCGCATAAGTAAGGCAGGAAGCCAGCCCGCAAAGTGCGAGCAAGAATAGTTTTTTCATAGTCTAGATTGGGTTAAATTTTATTTCTTTTAGAATTTACCCTTCAAAATTAATAGAAAATTAATATTGTGCAAGATTTGATCCTAATTATTATGTATGCATAATAAATTTAACACCTATGAAATAAACTGCTTTACTGCTTTAAAAAATTCCTTTTTTTTCTCGGCATGTACCCAATGCCCGGCTCCTGTAATTGTAATCAGTTCAGCCTGAGAAAACTGCTCTTTAATCGCAGGCCAGTCTTCTTCCTTGATATAACCTGATTTTTCTCCTTTAATAAAAAGCACCGGTTTATCATAAATATATTGTGCTGGAAGTGCCGCCCCAATATTCTCTATATTTTCTTTTAAGGAATTGAGGTTAAGCTTTAGCGCCAGTTTTTCTTTTGTTTCCCAGTAAAGATTTTTAAGAAGAAAAAGCCTGGTACCGGTATCGGGCACAAATTCTTTCAAAAAATCTTCTGCCTCTCCTCTTGAGGTAAGGCTAGCTTTATCTAATGCGGTAAGTCCTGCCAGGATTTCCTGGTGGTGGGGCGCATAATATTTTGGTGCTATGTCTACCACTACAAGCTTTTGAACAAGTTCAGGATATAGCACCGCAGTTAGCATGGCCGTTTTTCCACCCATAGAGTGTCCCATAAGAATAATCTCTTTAAGATTTTTGTCTTCACAATATTCCACAATATCTTCTGCAAGAAGATTATAATTAAAGTCATCGCTATGCGGACTTTTACCGTGATTTCGCTGATCTATAAGGTGAACCTGGTATCCTGCATCTGCAAATTGATTTCCCAGCGTTTTCCAGTTATCACTCATACCCAAGAAACCGTGCAGAATTAAAAAAGGCTTTCCTTCTCCAATTATATTTGAATGTAATTTCATCTATTTAAGCAACTTTAAATATTTTGCAATAGTTTTTTCCATCCCCAGATAGAGTGCTTCCGAGATAAGCGCGTGTCCAATGGACACCTCTTCCAGATATGATACCTGCTCTTTAAAAAAGCCTATATTATCTAAAGAAAGATCATGGCCGGCATTTACTTTAATTCCGGCGTCATGGGCGATTTTTGCACATTCCGCATAAGATTTTACCGCGTTTTTATCTCCCTTAGCGTACGCCTTTGCGTAAGCTTCAGTATAAAGCTCAATCCTGTCTGTCCCGGTTTCTGCGGCGGCTTTAATCATTTCAGGGTTAGGATCCACAAAAATAGAACTACGAATCCCGTTTTGCCGAAACCCGGAGATCACTTCTTTCAAAAAATCCTTATATTTTACCGTATCCCATCCAGCATTGGAGGTAATGGCATCTTCATCATCTGGAACCAGCGTGACCTGTGCGGGTTTCACCTCCAAAACAAGATTTACAAATTTTGTAATAGGGTTTCCTTCTATATTGAACTCTGTTTTAAGCAAGGGACTAAGATCCAGCACATCCTGGTAGGTAATATGCCTTTCGTCTGGCCGTGGATGTACCGTGATTCCCTCAGCACCAAAAGACTCTATATCTTTGGCCATTTGAACCACATTGGGAATGTTCCCGCCTCGTGCATTACGGAGAGTGGCAATTTTATTGATATTTACGCTTAATTTCGTCATTTTTCCTGATTTTAATAACAAAAATACAAAGTTGGCCCTGCCTTAATGAATATTATTTTGATTAATTTGCAGAAAAAGGAGTGCTTATGAGTATGGAGGAAAATATTTTAAATGACATTGCCATTCTGGACCTATCAGATAATATTGGAGAAACCCAGGACCTGTTCAACAATCTTACTTACACTCATCTTCCCGTTGAAAAAGACGGGATTTATATTGGATGTATTTCAGAAAATGATATTCGCTGTTTTGATACCAAAAAATCCCTGGAGGATTACCAATATTCTCTGGAAGGCTTCTTTGTGAGAGAAACAGCTTACTGGCTGGATATTCTTGAAGCTTTTGCCCAAAATGACACTAATTTGCTTCCGGTTTTAGATGAGGAAAATAAATACTGCGGATACCTGGAGATAAACGACATCATCAATCTCTTTAACCAGACCCCGTTTTTAAGCGAAGGAGGAAACATCCTGGTAGTGGCAAAGGGCTTTAAAGATTACTCCTTTAGTGAAATTAGCCAAATTGTGGAATCCAATAACGGCCATGTTCTAGGCGCTTTTATTTCCAGGATAGAGAATGACGTGGCTGAAATCACTATAAAAACAAGCCCTGTAGGCATGAATAGCATCATACAGGCTTTTAGACGATACGGTTACAACATTGTATCGGAGCACCAGGAGGACACTTTTCAGAAAAATATGAAAGACAGGTCTAAATACCTGGATAAGTACCTGAACATCTAGTGAGGTAAAGAGCCAAGTTGATCAAATCAAAATTTTTAACAGTAAATACAGGTAAATGAAAATAGGGATTTACGGGCAGTTCTATCACGCTAATGCAGGAAAATACATTGGACAGCTTCTGGAATTACTGGATAAGGAAAACATTCAGGTAATTATAGAAGAACATTTTCTTGACCTTATCAATAAAAATGAAACCATAAATAAAGAATACAACCATTTTCGCACTTTTGAGGAGCTGGATAATTCTTACGACCTCTTTTTTTGTATAGGCGGAGATGGCACTATCCTAAAATCTATAAACTATATTAGAGACCTTGATATTCCAATTTTAGGGATTAATACCGGGAGGTTGGGTTTCCTTGCCACCATTCAAAAGGAAGAAATTGAAGCCACTATACACAGCATCCTGGAAAAAGATTATAGTATTTCTGAAAGAAGTCTCCTTCAAATCTCCACCGACCCGGAAAATGATGACGGTGTTTTTGGCCATGTGGCTTTAAATGAAATTGCCGTAAGCCGCAAGAATACCACTTCTATGATTACCGTAGACACCTGGCTGGATGGGCAATACCTCACCTCCTATTGGGCAGATGGGGTGATTATTTCCACCCCCACAGGCTCCACGGGATATTCCTTAAGCTGTGGGGGCCCTGTAATCACTCCTAATGTTAACTCATTAATTATCACCCCAATAGCTCCGCATAACCTTAACGCCAGGCCCTTGGTTATAAAGGATAATACCAAGATAAGGATGAAGGTATCGGGACGGGAAAAATCTTATCTGGTCTCTATGGACTCCCGTATTGCAACCCTCACCAATGAAACCGAGATTACTATAGAAAAAGCACCCTATGCTATTAAAATTGTAGAGCTGCATGGGGACAGCTTTTTAAAAACCCTTCGTAAAAAGCTGCTTTGGGGAGAAGATAAACGGAACTAAGCAATAAAAAGTTTCAAATTCTGTTAATGACTATGTACAAAAATGCTCAAATTATTGTGGAGCAAACATAATTGTTATATTTGCAAACTTTTAAAAACCTATGAAGCACCTACTTGCTTTTGTCTTTATGGTTATTGCCACCACTGCATATTCCCAAACTTTTGAGGTTGGGCCCTTTATTGGTGGTGCTAATTATATAGGAGATGTAGGTAAAACCAACTATATAAATCCCAACACCTTGGTAGGAGGAGCCTTATTTAAATGGAACAGAAGCCCCAGGCATTCCTGGCGCTTGTCTTTATTGTATGCTGAAATAGCTGCAGACGATGCCAATTCCAGCGATACCAGAAGACAGCAAAGAGGTTATTCTTTTAGTAATACCATTGCAGAAGCTTCCCTGGGAATAGAATTTAATTTCTATGAATTTGACCTGCATGCAGGCACCCCCCAGAGTTCTCCCTATCTATACACGGGTTTGACCTATTTTAGGGCAGATCATATGTATCTTAAAAATGGCCGCGCAGGAAATCTGGTAAACGAAGGCTCTAACTGGGAATTTGCCATTCCTATGGTTTTTGGCTATAAAGAAACGATTACTGAACACCTGGTGGGGGCACTGGAAATTGGCGCACGCTATACCTTTACCGATAATTTAGACGGAAGCTGGCCTGAAGAACTCCTGGGCAGAAGAGATCCTCCTATTGAATTCGGGAACAGGAATACCACAGACTGGTATGTGTTTACAGGCGTGAGTCTAACGTTTAACTTTGGAAGAAAACCTTGTTATTGCAATCTATAAATGGCCTATAAAGACAAAGTGAACCCCGAAAAATTACCCAGGCACATCGCTGTGATCATGGATGGTAATGGTCGTTGGGCCAAACAAAAAGGCTTCATGCGAGCGGTGGGTCATGAAGAAGGCACTACTGCAGTACGGGATGTTGTTGAAGGTTGCGCCGAGATTGGAGTGGAAAATCTCACCCTCTATGCTTTTTCTACAGAAAACTGGAACAGGCCCAAACTGGAGGTGGATACCTTAATGCGCTTGCTGGTGTCTTCCCTGCGCAAAGAGATAAAGACCCTGCAGGACAATAATATTAGGTTAAATGCGATAGGAAACCTGGAAACACTTCCAAAGAAGGCCAGAAAAGAATTAAAGGAAGTTATAGATAAAACAGCTTCCAATGAAAGAATGGTTCTTACCCTTGCCCTTAGTTACGGTTCACGGGAGGAATTAACCAATTGCATTAAATCCATTAGCAATAAAGTTAAAAATAACGAATTATCTGCTGATGCTATTGATGAATCGGTTATTAATGAGCATCTTTACACCCGCAATTTACCAGATGTAGATCTGCTAATTAGAACAAGCGGGGAGCAGCGTATAAGCAATTTCCTGCTATGGCAAATTGCTTATGCCGAATTATATTTTACGAGCATTTTATGGCCGGATTTTAGAAAAGAAAACCTTTTTGAAGCCATTTACAATTATCAAAACAGAGAACGAAGATTTGGAAAAACTAGTGAGCAACTCGGTTAATGCATTCACAATAAACAGGGCACTGGCTCTTTTAGCATTTATCTTTATATTTAGCATACCCACACAAGCTCAGGATTTACCTCTTGCCAACGGCGAAAAATATATTATTGGCGATATTAAGGTTACAGGAAACACCTCTTTTAACGAGCAAACCATCATCGCATACACCGGCCTAAAAAAAGGGGAAGAAATTTACATCCCGGGACAACGCTTAAGTAAGGTGGTACAGAAGCTATGGGATATTGGCAGTTTTAGCGATATCAATTTTTACATCACCAATGTTGAAGGCAATGTAGCAGACCTGGAACTGGAAGTACAGGAAGTACCTCAGCTTGCCAATGCCCGCATACAGGGAATTAAGAAAAAAAGGGAGAAAGAAGAACTCATCAAGGAAAACAATCTCACCACCGGCACAAAAGTGACTGAAAACCTTATTACCACCACCAAAAACTACATTGAAAGCAAATACCGTAAAGATGGTTATTTTAATACCAAAGTAGCTATAAACACCATTCCTGTTAAAGACAGCACCAACGCAAACAAGGTAAATATGGTGGTAAATGTAGACCGGGGGGATCGGGTTAAAATTGATGCAATTGACTTTGTTGGAAACCAGGAATTCTCAGACGCCAAACTAAGGCGTAACATGAAAAATACCAAACAGAAAAATTTCCTGCGTTTCTGGAAAAGATCAAAATTTGTGAGGGATGATTATCAGGAAGATAAAGTTTCTGTTATAGATAAATACAAAGAAAACGGTTTTAGAGATGCAAGGATTGTCTCAGATACGCTGGTTAAAAAAGAAGATGGAGATATTGCCCTTCAGTTAGAAATTGAAGAAGGCACCCGTTATTATATTGGTGATATAGAATTTATTGGCAACAGTGTATATACAGACGACCAGCTGGCGAGAATATTCGGGATAAAAACAGGAGACGTGTATAATGGAGTACTGCTGGACAAAAGAATTATGGATAATACCAAACCTGATGCCCAGGATTTAACCAACCTTTACCAGAACAACGGCTATCTTTTCTCCAACATCAACCTTGTGGAAACCAATGTTGAAAATGATACCATATACTTTGAAGTTAGGATCACCGAAGGGAAAGAGGCTTATTTTGATGAAATACGCGTCACCGGAAATGACCGTACAAAAGATCACGTTATTTACAGAGAGTTACTCACCAAGCCGGGCCAGAAATACAGCAAAGCAAATGTTATTGCCACAATTAGAGAGCTTGGGCAACTGGGCTTTTTTGATGCGGAGCAGCTGGAACCACAATTTATAGATCCAAATCCCAATACCGGTACGCTGGACCTGGAATATTCTGTAGTGGAGTCTGGAGCAAGCCAGATAGAACTTCAGGGAGGTTACGGCGGCGGAGGCTTTATTGGTACACTGGGATTGTCTTTTAATAATTTCTCCTTAAGCGGAATATTTGACAAAGATGCCTATAGGCCTGTACCCATGGGTGACGGCCAAAGCCTTTCTTTAAGAGCACAGGCAAGTACTTATTATCAAACCTATAGCCTGTCCTTCCGTGAGCCATGGCTGGGAGGAGTTAAACCGGTAAGTTTCTCTACTTCCTTTAGCTACACCCGCCAGTTTCTTTTTGATTATGTAAACAGGAAAGCCGATAAAAGCCGAAGTTTTGACATTCTTGGAGTTAGCGTAGGCCTTGCAAAACGCCTTAGCGTGCCAGACAGGTACATGACGGTTTCCCATGCCGTTGGTTTCCAGCGTTATGAATTAAATAACTACAATACCGGGCTCTTTACTTTTGGGGACGGCTATTCCAATAACCTTACTTACACTTTTGGGTTAACAAGGGATAATACCTATACCAATCCTGTATTCCCAATTGGAGGGTCACAATTCCGCTTAACTGCCAAATTTACACCTCCTTACTCTTTATGGAACGGGGTAGATTATGAAAACCTGGGGGACCAGAGGGAATTCCAGCTGGAAGACGAAAATGGAAACTTAGTTAATGAATCCGGTGCAAGGGTAAGCCCTGAAAATGCAGTTCCGGACCAAAGTAAAATAGACCAGGAGAAATTTAAATGGCTGGAATTCTATAAGGTTAAATTTAACGGAACCTGGTACACCACCCTTGCCAATTTTGGCACAAACAAAAATCTTGTACTGCGCACCAATGCAGAGTACGGTTTTCTTGGGGCATATAACAATAACAGGGGCGTTCCTCCTTTTGAACGTTTTTACCTAGGTGGCGACGGTCTGGGAGCCTACAGCCTTGATGGAAGGGAGACCATACAGCTAAGAGGTTACCCAAACCAGTCTGTAGTGCCTATAGACAGGCCTACAGGAGCAACAGATGACGGGGCGACTATTTACAACAAATATTCCCTGGAGCTCAGGTTCCCAATTACGCTTAAACAATCGGCTTCTATTTATGCACTTTCCTTTTTAGAAGGCGGTGCTTCGTATGACAATTTTAGGGATTTTAACCCATTTCAGCTGAACAGATCTGCCGGTGCAGGAATAAGGATTTTTATGCCGATGTTTGGGTTACTGGGTATTGATTTTGGTTATGGATTTGATCCAATTGTAGGCCAACAGGGGCCAAACGGGTGGGAAACACACTTTATCCTAAATCAGCAATTTTAATTTGGCACGGTATTTTCTATAATCGAATTATGAAAGGTAGAATATTAATATTTACAATTCTTACCGCAATTTCCGGATGGAGTGCTTCGGCACAAAAATCCTTTAGAGTTGGTTATGTAGATATGGAATATATACTGGAAAATGTACCTCAATATCAACAGGCTTCAGCGCAGTTAGACGCTAAAGTCCATGAGTGGAGAAAGGAAGTTGAAGAAAAAAAACGGGGCATAGAAGAAATGAAAAGCCGGCTGGATAACGAAAGGGCACTTCTTACCAAAGAACTCATTGAAGAAAGGGAAGAAGAAATTGCCTACCAGGAGGAGCAGGCGCTGGATTATCAGCAAAAAAGGTTTGGACCCAATGGAGATTATATGATTCAGAAAAAACAGCTTATAAGGCCTATACAGGATCAGGTATTCACCGCGGTGCAGGAAATTTCAGAAAACAGGAACCTGGATATGGTGTTTGACCGTACCGCCAATAACGGGATGATCTATGCCGATAAGCAGTACGATATTAGTGACCAGGTTTTAAGAAGCATAAACCGTGCGGCCAACAGGAGGCAGATTGATTCTCCAGAAGAGCTCGAGGCTTTGGAAGAGGAAGAAAACCGTACTGTGGAACAGGATGAAAAAATAGCTGAAGAAAACCAGGAAGTCCAGGAAAAAAGAAATGAAAGAGAAGCGCTGCTTGCAGAAAGACAAAAACAGCGGGATTCTATAAAAGCCGCCAAACAAAAAGAGCTTGAAGCCAGAAGAGCAAGAATTATTGAAGAACGCCAGCGACGTATAGATTCCATAAGAGCCATACGGGCACAAAAAGATACCATAAATTAATAATTTTATAAACCTTAAATACTTTAACACTTAATAACAATTAGAAATGAAACAATTCAGAACACTTTTTATAGCTTTAGCATTGACCCTAGGAGCTACCGCTTTCACTAACGCACAAACCAAAGTTGCCCATATCGCAACCCAGGAACTGGTAGAGGCTATGCCCGCATATAATGATGCTATGACTCAGCTTGAAAAGCTGGAAAAAACCTATGATGCTGAAATCAATGATATGTTGACTGAAGCTCAGAAAACCATGCAACGCTACCAGAGTGAAGTGGAAACTGTGACCGATGAGGAAAACCAGAAACGTTCTCAGGAAATGCAAATGACTCAAAGAAGAATCCAGGAGCACAGCCAGCAGGCAAGACAGGAGCTTCAGAAAAAACAAAATGACCTTATTGCCCCTATTATTGAAAAAGCACGCCAGGCGATTCAGAAAGTAGCAAGAGCTAAAGGTTACGATTATGTTTTGGATTCCACTACAGGAACAGGTGTTATTCTTGCAGATGGTTACGACCTTATGCCAGATGTAAAGAAAGAATTGGGTATTTAATTAACTTTCACCCAGGAATAATCATTAAAACTGCGCGCTAATATCGCGCAGTTTTTATTTTTGTAAACATGAGTTTTCATCCTATAGGTATTTTTGACTCCGGTGTAGGCGGGACTTCCATCTGGAAAGAGATTCACCTGCTCCTGCCCCATGAAAAAACCATCTACCTTGCCGATAGCATTAACGCTCCCTATGGAGAAAAGCCTGTAGAAGTAATTAAACAACTCAGTTTTAAGAATACTGATAAGCTTCTTTCCCTTGGCTGTAAGCTTATTGTTGTGGCCTGCAATACTGCAACCACCAACGCCATCCAGGATCTAAGAGCTTTTTACAACGTACCCTTTATAGGCATAGAACCTGCCATAAAACCTGCTGCCCTCCGTTCCAGGTCTAAAACCATAGGAATCCTGGCTACAAAAGGAACGCTAAGCAGTGCTCTTTTTTCTAAAACTTCGGAATTGTATACGCATAACATGGAGGTGATTGAAGTGGAAGGTAATGGCCTTGTTGAATTAATTGAAAGCGGCAGAAAAGATTCTGTGGAGACCGAAGAATTATTAAGACGACTTTTAAAACCAATGCTTATAAAAAAAATTGACTGCCTGGTACTTGGGTGCAGCCACTATCCCTACTTAATTCCCACGCTCAAAAAGATTCTCCCGCAAGAAGTTCAAATAATAGATTCGGGGGAAGCAGTGGCAAGACAAACAAAAGCGATTCTCGAAAAAAATAAGCTTCTTAATTCCAGCTTAGACTTTCCTGCACCGGAATTCTTCAGCAATAAAAATCCTGAGGTATTGGCCGCTATTATTAATTCTGAAGCAAAAAATTACCAGGTCTCTTACCTGGATTTTTAATTATTTACCGCAGGACATTTGCAATCGTAAGGCTTCCTGTTCTCTCCAAAATTATACCCCAGCGTGATCTGGTGAAAGCCATTATTGCTTAGCACCACTGAATTTAACTGATAGGTAAAGGTGTATCCCACCAGAAACCTTTTATAGTTTACGCCAACAAAGGGAGTGATATATCGTAGCCTCTGGCTTTTTACTTCTGTCCCGTTGGTAGTGTACTCGGCACCTTCAAAACTGTTCCTGTAGGAAATGCCGCCCCAGGCCTGGCCAAAATTAACTTCCTTGTAAGCCTTCAGGTTAATATCTATAGATTTTTCAGCAGTCTGCTCCCTTAACTGAAACAGTAGAGAGGGTTCCAGGCTCCAGGACGGCTTTATATCTTCAAAAACATATCCTGCAGAGAAAAGATATTTTCGCTGATTACTGGGCACAGCATCTGAGTAAAACAAGTCCCTTTTAACCGAAAGCATATTCTTGGCCGCAAAATGCGCATAGAAGTCCATAAGGTAATAAGATATCCCTAAATCCATATTTGCATAAAAGTCAGATTGATTCCCACCTATTAAAGGATCATACTGGCTAAAATTGCTCACATCCAGCCGGTGCTGAATAATTCCTGCGCTAACTCCAAAAGATAACTGGTTTAAGTTTGCGGCACTCCTGGAGAACATTAAATGGTAGGCAAACGTGGCATAGGCACCACTTTTTGAATAATTACCATTACTGTCATTAAAAAGAATTCCTCCAAGGCCAACTTTTTCTCCAAGCCTCCCATTTACACTTAAAGTTTGTAGGCTTGGCGCGTCTTCCACGTCAAACCATTGCTGCCGCGCCGTTAGCCTAATTTGATTGGTATTTGCGGCACCTGCCATAGAGGGATGCAGTAAGTAAAGATTATCAGTAAGATAATCTGAATATGTAGGGATTACTTCCTGTGCATTTGCCGGCAGCACAAAACTGAACAATATCATTAAAAAAAGCCACCTGCCTGTTATTGATGTAATTTTAAAAAAAGAAAAAAACGCTGCATCTCTGCAACCTGAAAAATATCGAGTCCCCATATGTGGTGTAAATATATAGATTAGGTCACTTTTCTTTAGTATTTTTGCAAAAAAATTAGCCATGAATAATTTCAATATCAATATACAGCATACTACCCAGCCTGCAATTGTAAAGTTTGAAGCCAATAAGTTTCTCACCCGGCACGAAAGCTATGAATTTAAAAACATAGATGAAGCAGCTGATTCCCCTATAGCAAAGCAATTATTTTTCCTGCCTTTTGTTAAAACGGTTTACATCGCCCAAAATTTTATAGCCATAGAAAAATATGATATTGTTTCGTGGAGCGAAGTTGAAAAAGAAGTGGCTGAGCAAATTGAAAATTACCTGAATTCAGATGGTGAGATTATTAAATCTAAAGAAGAGAAACCAAAGAATATCCCGGTAACCGTTTATGCTGAAAGTACTCCTAACCCGGCAGTCCTTAAATTTGTTACTAATAAGAAACTGGTAATCCATTCGGCTGAATTTAAAAATATAGATGAAGCAAAAGATGCCCCACTTGCCCAAAAACTCTTTCACTTTCCCTTTATAAAGGAAATTTTTATTGATGAAAATTATGTTTCCATTCAAAAATATGACATTGCAGAATGGGATAGCGTGGCTATGGAACTTCGGGAATTTATAACCAACTATTTACAGGAAGGCAATGAGGTAATTTCGGCCGAAGCAGTAAGGGTTGCAGCAACCAAAAAAGAAGAGGAACAAAATTCTGCTGAGACCAAAATTGATATTAATAATGTAGATGACACTTCCCGGGAGATTATGGCTATTCTGGATGAATATATTAAACCAGCGGTAGCCAGTGATGGAGGTAATATTCTTTTTGATTCTTACGATCCTGACAGCAAAATGGTAAAAGTTATCCTTCAGGGTGCCTGCAGCGGCTGCCCTTCTTCTACCATGACCCTTAAAAACGGAATAGAAACCATGCTCAGGGATATGCTCCGGGATAAAGTACAAACGGTGGAAGCCATTAACGGATAACTCCATTAGCGGCTTCCAAAGTGCTAAATAGTGCTTTTTGCATCCGCATAAAATTCCTGGAAAAGCTGCAGCAAACTCATGGTAGAACCAATAAGATCCTTGGTTTCCAGCAGCAAGCCAAAATATAATTTAGTATTCTTCGGGCTGGTTTCTGAAGTCCGGATGCGGTTGATTTGCTTCTGGATTAATTCAGAAACATAGTCCAGCAATTCCTGCTTATCAGAAAGTATGCGGTCTATTTGTCCAAATTCGTGGTTATTAAAGGTCTCTTCAATATCATCAAATAATACCTGCATTCTCTCGTCCACCTTCTTAAGGTCTCTTATCTGGTTAAATTTGAGATTTTTGTGATTGTTATGGACATGGTTATAACTATTCCGCGTAATAAAACTTATAGACTGTACCATATCCTGAAGGTAATCCAGGATTAAAATGTAGAATTTGCTGGCCTCTACTGAATCCTCATCCAAAGATTTTATGAAGTAAAAGATATTCCCTTTTAATTCATCAATCTCGTCTTCCAGCTTTTTAATGGCTTTATTGTTCTTTTTGAGCTTGCTTAAATCATGATACCCCAGGTTATCCACTGTTTTGGTGAACATCTTATTAACTCCTCCAATCACACTGGAAATATTTTCTGAAGTTTCCGCGGTAATTTCATTAATGGTGATGATATCGGCCCGGTTGTAACGCTTTTTGCTCTGTTCTTCCTTAGTTCTCCTGGAATGCAAGATTCCGCTTCTTACCACCAGTACAACGGCTACAATTATAAGTACCGCAAGCGCAATGATTCCGCCGTAAAAAATTATTGCCGCAAAAATAGCTGCCGCAGAAAATGCCACCAGGGCTGTCACAAACCATCCTCCAATAACATTTAAAACCCCAGCCACCCTGTAAACCGCACTTTCCCTATCCCATGCCCGGTCTGAAAGCGAAGTACCCATAGCCACCATAAAAGTTACGTAGGTGGTAGATAATGGAAGTTTTAGGCTGGTACCCAAAGAAATAAGGACACTGGCCACCACCAGGTTTACAGAAGCCCTTACCATATCAAAAGCAGGGGCGTCTATACGTTTACTGCGGCTGTGGCTGGCCGGTTTATCAAATTTTGTATCTATTTTTCGTTTAAGCGGAGCTGGCAAAATAACTGAAAAAGCGTTTCCAACAATTACCGAATACCTTACAATACTCCGGGAGAGAAAATTAGGCTCAAACCGTTCCACCCCATCTCCCTGCCTGGCAAGGTTAATCCCGGTATCCACAACCGCCCTGGCTTTGCTGGAGAACCAAATAGTAGCCACCATTACCCCCCCGGCCAGGACCAGAAGGAAAGAAGGTGTAGCCACTTCTCCCGAAAGACCTGTCATTAGTAATTCTGAAGGAAGCGTTCCCGTTGCCTGGTAACTCGCCTGCCAGATTTCAAAGGACTGCCATGCGGCTATGGGTACTCCAATAAAATTCACCAGGTCATTCCCCGCAAAAGCAAGAGCCAGGGCAAAGGTTCCAATTACTATAATGATACGCAGGATATTGAGTTTAAAAACACTCATTAAAAGCTGGGAAAGCAGGGTAAATAAAACCAGACCTCCCAATACAATGTAAAAGGTATTTTGATTTATGTAATTAAGTGTTGCTTCAGAAATAAAAGAGACACTGTTAAGCCCTTTAATAAGGATAAAAAACAGGATGGCCGTAAGGGAAACCCCTCCAAATATTGCGCCCACATATTTTATCTTCTTTTCATACTGAAAAGAAAAAATAAGCCGCGATACATATTGCACAACCGCCCCCACCACGAAAGCAATGAAGACCGCCACAAAAATGCCGAGAATAATTTCTGTTGCTTTGGCCGTATTAATATATCCCGCAAGTTCCCCAATATTACCAGAGGCATTAAAAATTTTGATTGCCGCTATACAAACCGCTGCGCCTAAAAGCTCAAAAACGATAGAAACGGTGGTAGAAGTAGGAAGTCCAAGGGAATTAAAAAAGTCCAGCAGTAACACATCGGTAATCATTACTGCCATGAAAATGATCATTATTTCTTCAAAGTAAAACTGCCCCGGAAGAAAGATCCCTTTCCTGGCCACTTCCATGAGTCCGCTGGAAAATATGGCGCCCACTGCCACTCCCAGGCTGGCCACTATAAAAATAGTACGCATGGAAACAGCCTTGGAACCTATTGCTGAATTTAGAAAATTTATTGCATCGTTACTTACTCCAACAACAAGATCTGTAATCGCAAGGGCCAACAATGCCACAAGCATTACTATGTAAACATCCTCCATATACCTACTGAGTTTTCAACCAGCAAAAATCAATCTTTTTTACCAAACTTTCTTCTCTCAAAGGTTATTAAAACTTTAACAAGCAAACAAAATCATAATTTGTAACTTATTGAAAACCTTAGATTTATTAACCAATAAAAAATATGATTATGCCAGTATTAAAAGTAATTGAAGTTATGGCAAATTCCGATAAAAGCTGGGAAGAAGCCGCGAAAAACGCTGTGAAACAGGCTGCCAAGTCCGTTAAGAACATCAAATCTGTATATATTAAAGAACAAACCGCGAATGTAGAAGGAGAAAATCTGGTTGATTACAGAGTGAATGTGAAAATTACCTTTGAGGTAGATTAATTAAAAGAAGTGTAAATTTAGTGCTCCCACATAAACATTTATCTGGGAGCATTTTTATATCTGGACATATGACTTCAAAAAATCCTCAATACACTAACGAATTAAGCAAGGAAACCAGCCCCTATCTTTTGCAGCACGCGCACAATCCCGTAAACTGGAAAGCATGGAATAACGACTCTTTAGCCGCGGCAGAGGAGGAACATAAACTGCTGTTGATAAGCGTGGGATATTCTGCCTGCCACTGGTGCCACGTAATGGAGCATGAAAGTTTTGAAGATGAGGCCGTGGCCGAAATTATGAACAGCCATTACATCAACATAAAGGTAGATCGTGAGGAACGCCCAGATGTGGACCAGGTGTATATGAATGCTGTACAGCTAATGACCGGCAGCGGAGGCTGGCCAATGAATATTGTTGCACTTCCCGATGGACGCCCTGTGTGGGGAGGCACTTATTTTAGAAAAGAACAGTGGAAAGAGGCTTTGTTACAAATAGCAAGACTATATAAGGAGAAACCGGAGCAACTCCTGGAATATGCCGGCCGTTTGGAAGAAGGGCTTCAGCAGCTGCAGGCAATAAAGGTTCCGGAGTCAAATCCGGAATTCAATAGAAATTTCCTCAAAGAAATTGTAGAACACTGGCAGAAAAACTTCGACCTTAAAAACGGCGGGCCCAAAGGAGCACCTAAGTTTATGATGCCTAACAGTATCGAATTTTTAATGCGCTATGCCTACCAGGAAGATAACCGGGAATTGATGGATTATGTACAGCTTACACTTAGGAAAATGTCTTACGGAGGCATTTACGACCACCTGGAAGGCGGCTTTTCCCGTTATTCTGTAGATGAAAAATGGCATGTTCCGCATTTTGAAAAGATGCTTTATGATAACGCAAAATTGGTTAGCCTATACAGCAAAGCCTATGTACTTACCAAAAATGAATGGTATGAGGTGGTTGTTCATCAAACCCTAAATTTTATAAGCGAGGAGCTTACCGATGTTTCGGGTGCCTTTTATTCAGCGCTTGATGCAGACAGTATTAATGAAAACGGCAATTCTGAAGAAGGAGCTTATTATGTCTGGAAAAAAGAAGAACTCATGGCCATTCTCGGGGATGAGTTTCCCCTTTTTGCTGAATATTACAATATCAACGACTACGGGAAATGGGAAGGGAATAAATATGTACTTATACGCACTAAAGATACAGGCCAACTGGCTGCAGAACTTAAAATCCCGGAAGAAGAGCTGATTGAAAAACAAAGTGACTGGATCCAGTTACTAAAAAAGGAACGACAGCAAAGGGCTAAACCCGGTCTTGATGATAAAAGCCTCACCTCCTGGAATGCGCTAATGATTTCAGCTTATGCCGAAGCTTTTAAGGTATTTAAAAATCCCGGATATCTGGAAAACGCTCTTAATAATGCTGAATTTATTTTGAAAAACCAACTGAAGAACAGCCAGCAACTTCTTCATAATTACAAAGCCGGCAAAAGCACGATTAATGGCTATCTTGAAGATTATGCTTTTACTATTGAAGCATTTATTAAATTACACGAAATTACCCTGGAAGAAAAATGGCTGCAACAGGCAGATAAGTTAACTGAATTCTGCTTCAGCCATTATTACGATAAAGCTTCCGGTTTTTTCTTTTTTACTTCGGAAAAAGACAGGCCGCTGGTTACCCGGAATATTGAGTACACCGATAATGTAATCCCTGCTTCAAATTCTGTTATGGCCAATAACCTCTTCATCTTATACAGGCATTTTTCAAAGGAAAAGTACCGGGATACTTCAGAAAAAATGCTGCACGGCGTTCAGGAGCAAATAAAAAACTATCCCCGCGGTTATTCCAACTGGCTCATTCTTATGATGAATTATACTCATCCCTTTTATGAAATGATTATAATGGGAGAAGGTGCCATGGAACTCAACCAAAAAACTGGCAGCTTTTACTTCCCGAATATTCTTATTTCAGGTGCCACAAAAACATCAGAACTTCCACTACTCCGCGAGCGCTTTAATGCTGAAAAAAACTTGATCTATGTATGTTCTGCAGGAAAATGTGAGCTACCGTTAACATCTGTAGAAGACTCTATAGAAAGCATTAAACGATCTTAACAAATATTAACATTAAAAATTCCCGTTTCTCTCTATAATATATTCCTTTTGTAAAAAAATCTACTAAAACAATGGAGCAATTTAATGACTGGGAAAGGTATGCCAAAGAATACACCCAGAAATTCATAGACTTTTTACCCGATCTTATTGCGGCGATCCTGCTGCTGGTTATTGGCCTATGGATCATCAAAATTATTATTAAGTACATCAAGAAAATCGCGGATACCCGCAATTACGACCCGGCCCTGGAAAACTTTATTGTAAGCCTGCTTAACTGGGGCCTAAAAATCCTGCTTTTTGTACTGGTAATTTCCCAGCTGGGGATAGAAACCACTTCTCTTGTAGCCGCTATTGGTGCCGCAGGCCTGGCAATTGGCCTGGCCCTGCAGGGATCACTGTCTAACTTCGCTGGTGGTGTTTTGATTATTATGCTAAAGCCCTTTAAGATTGGAGACTGGATAGAAGCCCAGGGCGTCTCCGGCAGCGTGGTGGAAATTTCCCTTTTCTACACTAAAATTAACACCTTTGGAAACCAGCGTGTGGTAATACCTAACGGGGAATTAAGCAATGACAATATCACCAATTACAGCCATAACGAGACCAGAAGAGAAAACCTCACATTTGGAATTTCGTACGACGATGATATAAAATTGGCCAAGGAGGTGCTTGAAAATCTTGTGAAAGAACAGAAAGATATCCTGGAAGATCCCGCTCCACAAATTCTTGTAGGGGAACTGGGAGACAATTCGGTAAACCTGTTTGTGAGGTATTTTGCGCCTAACAGCGTGTTCTGGGATATCCACTGGTATATGATAGAAGAAGGGAAAATAAGATTAGAAGCCGCCGGAATGACGATTCCTTATCCGCAGCGCGATGTTTACCTTTACGACCAGACTAAAATGAAGGGCACGGTTGAAAAAGAAAAGGAACCCAAACCCCTCGATAAATAATAAATCAGTAAAAAGCCGGTTTATTAGCCGGCTATAAAATCTTTTAAATAATAAGGTTCAAAATAAGCGACATCTTCGGTGTCGCTTTTTTGATATTTAGCCTCTGCGACAATCGCCACTTCCCGGGCAGAAGGCAGGCTGTGATTAAATTTTGCATTAGGATGAGAACAGATTTTTTCAAATTTCTCCACCCCGCTGCCAATAAAATTCACCGTTCCTTTTTCCAGATATTCTGAAAAAGAATTTTCCTCCAGTACCTGCGCCCTGGTTTCCCTTATTTGTTCGTGATGCTTATTAAAAACGGCCGAATATACTTCCATTCTTCTGGCATCCAGCATAGGAATTATAAATTCACAGCCATCTTTCTCCTGAAGGGCAAGCGAATACAAAGTGGGAATGGAAATAAGCGGGATATCCAGAGAAAAACTTAGACCCTTTGCCGCAGAAACACCAATTCTAAGCCCCGTATAAGAACCCGGGCCTTTGCTTATAGCCACCGCGTCCAGATTTTCGGGTTTCAGGTGATTTTCTCTCAGAACCTCATCGATAAAAACATGAAGTCTCTCCGCATGGGAATAATTTTTATCATTATCCTCCTTCATATCCAGCAATGCCCCATCTTTGGCAAGTGCCACAGAGCAATTTGTAGATGCTGTTTCCAAACAAAGTATTAACGCCAAAACTTTAGATTTTTATTCGGTTGCCAGTGCTCCTTCTCCTCCCTGTACCTCTACCTTATCCCCGGCCTTCAGGCTTCTGGTAACCGTATTGTAAGGGCCGGTTATTACCACATCACCAGCTTTAAGGCCATCAGTGATCTCTATACTGGCATCATTTTGAATACCGGTTTCCACAGGTTGTAAACGTGCCTCATCTCCGTCTTTAAGAAAAACAGCTTCAAACTTCTCTCCGGAAGAGGCCACCCCGGCAGGACTCGCCCCAGTAGTATCAGATTTTATTACAATGGCACTAATGGGCACTCCAATTACATTTTCCTTCTTGTTGGTAATAATATCCACAGTAGCCGTCATTCCCGGCCTAAAAGGACTGTAGCTTTCCGGCTTTCCTTCCAGAAGATCTTCGTAAGATTCTTCCAGGATACGCACCTTAACCTTAAAATTGGTCACCTGGTCTGTAGTTAAATCTGAATCTGCCGAATTGGAAATTTCGGTCACCAGGCCTTTAAATTGTTTGCCCAGGTAAGCATCCACTTCAACAATGGTAGAATCTCCCACTGAAACTTTTACAATATCATTTTCATTTACATCTACCTCAACTTCCATATTAGACAAATTAGCCACCCGTAAAATCTCCGTACCCGCCATTTGTTGGGTCCCCACAACCCTTTCGCCAAGCTCGGCATCCAGTTTGGAAATGGTACCCGTCATAGGCGCATAAATGTTGGTCCTGCTAAGGTTATCTTCTGCCTCGGTCACTGTGGCGGCAGAGCTTTGCATATTGTAATAGGCAGATTCTTTGCTGGCTTCGGCCATTTCATAATTAGAAACAATCTGGTCCCATTCCGCCTTTGAGATCACCCCTTTTTCAAAAAGGGTTTTATTGCGCTCATAATCGGCTTTGGCCTGTTTTAAATTGGCCTGGGTTTGGGCGTAATTCGCTTTCATATTCTGAAGGCTTGCCCTTGCACGTTGTACGCTGGACTGATAAATATCTGGGTTTACCCTAACCAGGAGATCCCCTTTTTCCACGGTTTGCCCTTCTACCACGGGCAATTCAATAATTTCCCCGGAAACTTCAGAAGAAAGTTTCACCTCTACTTCCGGCTGAATTTTTCCTGTAGCCGAAACGGTTTCAGTTATATCTATGGGCTCTACGGTAGTAATTTCAACCTGTTTAAAATTACCCGATTTCCCAAACCAGCCGGCTTTTTTCCCTATTATAAGGATTATTATTAGGGCAACTACAACTCCTATTATAATGTAAAGTGTCTTTTTTTTCATTTCTTAAAATTTAAGTTCCGAAACAGGGACGCCAAAATATAATTCCAGAACCTTTATATTGAAAATATAATCGTATTTAGCTCTTAAAACTTCTCTTACAGAATTCTCGTACCTTAACTTGGCCTGGCTAAAATCCAGGGCATTGCTTAGCCCCACTTCATAACGCTGGGTAGCATATTCATAAGCCTGCTCCTGGGCTTCAACAGCAACCAGTGCCGCTTCGTAAGCTTCTTTGGCACCCTGTGCGTCTACATAGGCCTGGTACACATTGGCCTCCAGGTCTAATTCTGCCTGCTCCAGCTGAAAATTAGCCCTTTTAACATCAATCTCACTTCTCTTCACCTGATTACGCGTAGCCCATCCGTTAAAGATTGGGATATTAAGCTGCACACCGTAACTCACCCCGTCATTGCGCTGTAACTGTTCAAAAAATGGTAGCGGATTACCAAGAGTACTAACAGTATTTGGAGTTACCACCACATCTCCCGTTGCTTCCACCACGCCAATCTCACGGGTGGGATTATCTGAATCTACCTCTATTCCTGTAATTCTTCCTGCTCCTGATTCCCGGGTATTGTAGTTAAAAAAGCCTCCAAAGCTTGGCAGATAGGCTCCTCTGGCTATTTCCACATCTTTTTCTGCCAGGTCGCGATTGGCTTCGGCTATTTTTATTTCTGAACGTTCTTCCTTAGCCATATCGATAACCTCATAAACCGAATTATCCAGGATTTCAGTTCCTAATATATCGTAATCTCTTTCAACAATATCAAAAGTCTCGTAGTCCTTAATCAGCAACATCTGTGCAAGGCTTATAAGTGAAATTTTCACATTGTTACGGGCAATAATTATTTGTTGCTGCTCATCTGCATTGGTGGCAAGGATCTCCAGCAGGTCTCCCCTGGGCACCGAACCGGCGTCTACCAACTCCCGCGTTCTCTGGATTTGTTCCCGGGTTACCTCATTCTGAGATTTCAGCACATCAAGGGTTTGTTTGTTAAACAGCACCTGAAGATAAGTATCGGCCACCCTAAGAGTGATATCGTCCTCCATTTGGTCCAGGGAATATTCTGCAGCAAGCCGTGAAAGTTTTGCCCTTTGCAACTGCTTAAAATTACGCAGCCCGTCAAACAAAGTGAGACTGGCAGTTACTCCCGCAGAAAAGTTTCTTGTAGTTTGAGTTTGCAGGATACCTGTGGTAACATTTGTGGTTAAACCGGTATTCCAGGAGTTACTTGCAGAGGCATTCACATTTGGGATAAGATTTCCCAGGGCATCCAGGCGGGCTATTTTTGCCGCTTCCAGATCCAGTTCGGTTTGTTTTACGGAAATATTCTTTTCCAGCGCCCTGTTTACACATTCCTGCAAGGTCCACTTCTTCTCCTGGGCATTGGCAAGAACGCTTACAAAAAGAAGAAAGGCTAAAAAGTTAAATTTATTCATAATATTGGTTGTGAAAGATATGTCTTTTAAACATTAAGGATGTTACACCTTATGCTGTCTTAATTAGAAGTAAATGCCTGGGCAGGTTTTAACTGGTTCCAGACTTTAATTTTAGCATCCCTGTTAATGCCATTCTTAACCTCTACATTTATTCCATCGCTCACTCCCAGTTCCAGGTCTTTACGCTCAAACTGCTGCTCTCCTGTCTCTACTTCCACATAAGGCTGCTGGGTTTTAGGATCAAACTGAACGAGCGCCTCTTTAATAGCCAGTACACTATCTGCCCTGGCAAGAATAATAGAAGCGTTGGCGCTTAATCCTGCACGAATAAAGGTAGAATCTGCCTTTTGCAGACTACCTTTAATATCAAACTGGATGGCACCGTTCTCTTCAACACCTTTTGGAGCGATATAATCCAGCACCGCATCAAAAGATTTATTCTCTATAGCGCCAACAGTTATTTCCAGCGGCAAGCCTTCCTTGATCTTCCCTACTTCACTTTCATCAACCTTGCCTTCAAAAATCATTTTATCCACATCTGCCAGGGTGGCGATGGTAGTGCCATCATTAAAGTTGTTGCTTTCTATCACCTGGTTTCCTGTTTTCACCGGCACATCCAGCACCATTCCATCTACAGTAGACCTTATTAAAGTGTTGGCTGCTGTACCTATTCCGCTTGTGGTACCGGTTTTTATAATTTCATAATTCTGCTCGGCAGACTTATAAGATTGTTGCGCTCTCTTATAGGCTACTTCTGCATTCTGGTAATCATTTTCAGAAATTACTCCTTTATCAAAAAGTGCCTTCTGGCGATCATAATTCTGCTTTTCATTATCCAGGTTTATCCTGGCGGTGGCTACCTGGTCTTTTGCACTTTGAAGAGAAGATACGTTTGGAATTACCCGTATTTTTGCAATAAGGTCGCCAGATTTTATTTTTTGCCCGGCTTCTATATAAATTTCATCTATAATTCCTGAAATATTAGGCTTTATTAAAACTTCTTCCTTCGGAACAATACTACCGGTTGCCACCGTTTTTTTCACTATAGTTTGCTCTGAAGGAGTCTCGGTCTCATAAGTTACGGGGTCTTCCTGATTTTTTTGATAAAGATAGTACAGCGCGCCCACGAAACTAACCGCTATTACTGCTAAAATGATGATGGTGAAAACTTTTTTCATTTTTTGATCGTTATTTTGTTCTTCTTTTATTCTGTTCTTAATGCGTCTACAGGTTGTACTTTTATAGCGTTTTGCGCCGGAATTAGCCCAGCCAGTAATCCTGAAATGACCAAAATTGCCAGAGCAATAAAAACCACGCCAAGGTTTACCGTTGGATTGGCAAACATCATTTCTGAAGTATCCACACCTTCCAATTGCATGTTTATAATGGCGATAATAGAAGTAGCCAGGGCAATCCCCGCCATTCCCGAAATAAGGGTAAGAAATACAGATTCCATTAGGATTTGCCCCCTTATCATCCACGGGGTGGCACCAAGAGCTCGCCGCACCCCAATTTCATTCGTGCGTTCTTTTACTACAATTAGCATTATGTTGCTAATACCAATCACCCCGGAAAGCAGTACGAGGATCCCAACAAAATAAGCCACACCTTTAAGAGCTATAAATAGGCCATTAACTTTGCTGTATTCTTCAAACAGGTCAAAACTTCCTATAGCCCGGTCATCTTCAGGATGTATGGTATGCCTGGATTTTATAACCTCAAAAACCTGGGGTTTCAGTTGAGTTATAGAAGAACCATCTTCAGCGGTTATGGCCATCCAACCCACAGTTTCCCCCATATTAAAAGCCTGGGAAAAGGCGGTAAAAGGAACAAAGATCTGCTTTTGGGCTTCTTCAGAATTACCGTTGTTATTCCCTTTGGTTTTATAGGTGCCCACCACCATAAAGTTTACCCCGTTAATTTTTATATAAGTTCCTATTACTTCTTCGCCAATCTCATATAATTCCTTGCGCACCCCTTCGCCTATAATGGCGACTTTTCGCTTCTCTTCTATATCGGAATAATTTATGAATCTGCCGGAGGTAATATCCATAGGATCCTGGTTGATGATATCGGGGTAATCGCCATACACATTAAATGCACCTGTATTTAAACCTCTCACCACATTATTGGCACCCCCAAAACCCCCTAATTGATTGCGGGGGGAAACATAGCGCAGGTTCGGAACATTTTGTTTTAACGCAGCCACATCACTATTCTTAAAGTTGTACTGCCTTCCTTTAGGCATACCCTTATAAGGCCTGGAAGCTGTGCGGCTCCACATAAACATGCTGTTGGTGGCCATACCACCAAAGCCCTGCTTTACCCCGTTTTCCAAACCTTTCCCTGCCGCCAGCAGGATTACCAGGATAAAGATTCCCCACAGCACTCCAAAAGCGGTAAGTATAGTCCTAAACCAGTTAGAACTCAAAGCTTCAATTATTTCACTCCATTTATCCCTGCTAAACATATTATTCGTCTCTTAAAGCAATGATGGGTTTAATTTTGGCTGCCCGCCTGGCCGGAAAAAATCCTGCCAGAGCTCCCGCAACAATCAGAATAAAAACCGTGGAAAGGGCCACATTAAAATTCACCGAAGGGTTGCTTATATATTGAGTTTCTATTAACGGCCCCACAAATTCCAGCAATGCAAGACTGCTTATAAGCCCAATAAACCCGGCGATAGTGGTTACAAAAATAGATTCATGAAGAACCATTCCAATAATTGAAATGGGCTGTGCTCCAAGAGCTTTGCGCACTCCAATCTCTTTGGTCCTTTCTTTCACAATAATCAGCATAATATTACTAACTCCCACCACCCCGGCTACAATAGTACAAATTCCCACCCCCCAAAAGAACAACCGGATCATGTTCATGAGATCAAAAAAGCGTTTGGCGTTTTCCAGGGAGTTGTTTACCGTAACCGCGCTATTATCATCTGGAGCAATGCTATATTTATCCTTTAAAAAACTTTCCAGCTCTGCCGAGAATCGTTGGGAAGCAGCAAGAGCAGCTTCAAAATTATCTTCCTTTTGAAGAGTAAAAGATAAGTTCTGCAGTTCATCGTAACCGCCAAAAACTCTTTGTGCCGTAGGGAGGGGCATAAAAACCCGGGATTCCTCCCTCTCTCCCCCGGGATCGGAAAAGACTCCTATAACTTTAAAATTAATCCCGGAAACCTGCACATATTTGCCCACAGGATCCAGCCCGTTCTTAAAAAGATCTGTTTTTACTTTATTCCCAATAACCACATATTTTTCGATAGAATTTATGTCCTGTTCATTAAGATACCGCCCTTGTACCATACTGGCATTTTCAAGAAACTGATAATCCGGGAGTACACCTTCTACACGGTAAGATCCTGTTTCTTTTTTGTAGGTAACAGAGCCATTCCAGATCCTGTAAATGGAGGATTTAAATTCCAGCTCATCTTTATGATTGGCCACAGTGGTATTATAATCTTCATTATGCATGGTAATTCTACGCCCCGGATTGAGCCCTTTATATTCCTTGGAAGTTACCCCAGTCCAGATGTAAAGGATATTGCTGGCATCATTCTCAAATTCATTGGAAATCCCATTCTGCATGCCTTTCCCAATCCCAAGTAAAACTACAAGAATAAATATTCCGGAAGCCACAGAGACTCCCGTTAAAAACGTCCTCAGCTTGTTTTTGCTGATGGTTTCAAATATCTCCTGCCATCTTTCGATATCAAACATTGCTGAGTGCTCTTACCTGTTCCACCTTTGTATCATCAATTATCAACCCGTCTTTAAGATTTACAATTCTTTTGGTCATGTGGGCGATATCGGGCTCGTGGGTAACCACAAGAATTGTTCTTCCCTCATCATTAATTCCCTGGATAAGGTCCATAACTTCATAAGAAGTTTTGGTATCCAGCGCTCCGGTAGGTTCATCGGCCAGGAGAACTTTTGGATCACTGGCAAGCGCCCTTGCTATGGCCACCCTTTGTTTTTGCCCTCCGGAAAGCTCATTTGGCAAATGGCCGGCCCAATTGGCAAGACCCACTTTTTCAAGATAAGCCATGGCTTTATCTATACGTTCAGCTCTTTTTACTCCCTGATAATAAAGCGGAAGGGCAACATTATCTAAAGCGCTTTTATAGGAAATAAGGTTGAACGACTGAAAAATAAATCCTAGAAATTTATTACGGTAGCGCGCCGCAATTTTTTCATTCAGGTTTTTTATAGGAAGGCCATCCAGCGTATAAGAACCACTGTCTGCCTCGTCCAGCATTCCCAAAATATTCAGTAAAGTAGATTTACCCGAGCCGGATGAACCCATAATAGAAACCAACTCTCCTTCTTTCACGCTAAAGTTTATTCCTTTAAGAACGTGCAGGGAATTGTGTCCCATTTTGTAAGACTTGTGTAGATCCTGAATTTCAATCATGGCGGCCAGAAATTGTAGTTGTGACAGGATTTTCCTGTTTCGCAATTATAAGACTCCTAAAAAAGCAAAAAGTTACACCAAACTGCTACAAACTATAAAATTTTAAATTTTATAATACGGTAGTTTTAAAAGTAGGAGTACCCCTAAGAAACAATAACCTCTATTAATGCCGGTCCAAAATCAGGGGGGAAGTAAGTTTATGAAGAGCTGCGTTTTTTCCTGGACCGGTAGATAAAATAACCCACGCCACCAATAAGCAGGTAAGGAAAAATCATAAGGTACAGGATGCCGTCATTAATACCTTTGGCGGCGCTTTGATCTGTTTCGCTTTCCAGTACCGCACGGCACATTGCACACTGGGCTTCAGCAAAAAGAGGCATCAGCGTTAACAGGCACAATAGCAATATATTTTTCAATTTCATCATCATACTACAAATTTAATAAACAGATCCTAAAAACTACTTCCGCAGAAATTAATAATAGGGCAGCATAAATATATAAACCAGTACCCCTGTTACAGCAACATAAAACCAAATGGGAAAAGTCCACCTTGCAATTTTAGCGTGCTTATAATATTCTCCCGTAAGGCCACGGTACATCGTAAACAACACCAGTGGTACAATAATAGCTGATAATACAATATGGGTAATAAGAATAAAAAAGTAAATATACCTCATAGCCCCTTCGCCGCCATAAGGCACAGGATCGTTACTTATTTTTGAAAGAACATAACTTATAAGGAACACGGCTGAAAGCGAAAAAGCGGTAATCATGATGTTCCTGTGCAGGCGGTATTCTTTTATAGTCATAAAAAAATAACCCAGCATGAGCAAGACAGCGGTAGAACCATTTAGCGCCGCATGGAACAACGGAAAGGTTCCTGACTGTGTTCCAAAAATGTTATAACGCTCCGGCAACAACATTAGTATTAGCACGATTACAGGCACCAGAATAGAAAGGCTGATGATTACCGGAACGGCAATTTTATCTGATTTTGTTAAAGCTCTCACAGTAGTTTTTTAATGTCTTCTATTAATAAATTCACCTGTGGTTCCTGCTCGCCTTCAGTTATGGAAGTATTGCGCGGCACAGAACCCCTGTAATAGATTATAGGATTTCCGAATTTGTCATTTCTTGAACGTATATACCCCTCCTGATCTACAAGCGCAAACATCCCGGAGTGTGCAAATCCTCCTGGCACAGCATCATCTTCACCCGCATATATATTGAACCCACCATTGGCAAGGCCATAAATATCATTCCTGTCGCCGGTTAGAAAATGCCAGTCTGGATCTGTAATTTCATGATCTTTAGCATATTGTTTAAGCACCTGTGGCGTATCATGAGCGGGATCTATGGTAAAAGAAGCGATGCCAAACTCATCATTACCTTCAAATTCCTCTTCAACTTCAATAAGATTTCTGTTCATGATTGGGCATATACTAGGGCAGGTGGTAAAGAAGAATTCGGCCACATATACTTTCCCTTGGTAATCTTTATTGGTAATGGTATCTCCATCCTGATCTACCAGCTTAAACTGCGGGGCCTTTCTTTTTTTACCGTTCATAACCACGTACGCAAGCTCTTCAGAAGAATCCCGCGAGGTTTTTTCGGTCTTGCGGTTTAGCCGGTCTGAAGAAACCACTTCTTCATTGTTTACACGGTCTATTATCTTCGGAATAAAAATAATTCCAAAAACTAATATTATCAGTGAAATTCCTATATAAGAATAGTTCTTATTCATAATTATTAAATTATCTCTTAGCCTTGTATTTTTTTAATTCCAGCCGGTATTCAGCCAGAATAACCTTCACATCATCATTCATTTTATTGCTAAGCTCTGCCACTGACGCAGAATCGTAACCATACAATGTTCCATGGTCTTCATCATCATCCCTTCCGCGAAGGCTGGCTTCTTTATCTATGATATACACATAAGGGGAAAAATAATCTGCATCCAGTTTATGAGGGGATCCTATGCTGTTGAAGACAGACTGAATTTTTTCAGGAGAAGCAAAAACAAACCGCCATTTATTGGAATGGCTAATGCCTGAAAACTGCTCTACAAAATCCTCCACCTGCTCTTTGGCTTCTTCAGGCAAAACAATTACAAACTGAAAATCCTCAAAATCATAATATTTTTCCAGTATTTTCTGATCCAGATTAAAAGTATTTCCTCTTATTTTTTGAAGATCGTTTCCAAAAAAGGCCAGGATACTAATGTGATCTTCAAAAGTAACCGGATTGCCATCCAGGGTTTCCAAGCCTTGAAGATCCTGCACCTCTTCATTAAGGACCGGTAGTTTCGCAAAATGATTTATGCCGGAAGAAAAAAAGAGGTAAGCAACAATGGGCAAGGCAAAAAGCACACCAAGTACAAAAAACTTTTTCATAGGAAGATTCTTCACAAAAGCTGTGCAAAAATAAAAAGACGGCTTTTAAAAACCGTCTTTTCTAAAGGATTTAACTTTTTAAAAGTCCCATTCTATATAGCCTTTCTGGTAGACCTGGTAGATATAGTAGCCCTCGTTAAGAAGGATAAAAATAAGATAAATTACCAGGAATATTGCGGTCCATACAATCACCCTTCGCAGCCATTTCTTTTCATGCTCCAGGTGCATAAATGCCCAGACGATATAGTAAGCTTTATAAAGGGTAAGGATAATGAATATCCAGTTAAGGATAGACATATTTACCAGATGGTTATCCACCAAAAATTCTGGTTTGATAATCCCAAGAATAACTTCTACCGTGGTGATAACAGACAAGATGATAAATACAGACCAAATTCTTTTGGTGCCTGCATCCTGATGATGATCATGTGTTGTATTGTGTGCCATTTTCTAGTGCTTCAGAATTATACAAGATAAAAGAAGGTAAAAACAAATACCCAAACCAAATCTACAAAGTGCCAGTACAGCCCCACTTTTTCCACCATTTCGTAAGTTCCGCGGCGCTCATAGGTACCAAGCACTACATTTAGAAAAATGATAAAGTTAATCACCACTCCAGAGAATACGTGAAAACCGTGAAAGCCGGTAATAAAGAAAAAGAAATCTGCAAACAGCGGCGGACCGTATTCGTTGTGGGTAAGATTAGCGCCTTCTACAACACCTACGGCTTCTGTGGCCATTTTTTCTAAAGATTCTTCACGGGAAAGAATAATCTTTTCCCCATCTTCTCCTACATATCCTGTTCTTATAAGCAAATTATCATTAGCCAGGAATCCTGCCCTTACTTCTTCCAGGGAATATGAAGGAAGGCCGGCGCCTTCTTCAAACCAAATCCCTTCATTTTCATCATGTTCTATTCTTGCTGAAGCCTGGTCTATGGCAATTTCTTCCAGAGCCACTCGTTCTCCTTCCCCATCAACAATTTGCAGGATATTACCACCTGTTGTGGTAACCGCACCATATTCGCCACTAATAAAATTTGACCATTCCCATGCCTGTGAACCTACGAAAATAAGCCCTCCAATAATGGTAAGCAGCATGTAAAAAGTAACCTTCCCCTTTTGCATATGGTGACCGGCATCTACCGCAAGCACCATGGTTACAGAAGAAAAAATAAGAATAAACGTCATTAATGCCACATAATACATGGGAGCATCTACCCCGTGTAAAAATGGAAAGTGGTTAAACACCTCATCTGCAATAGGCCAAATATTGGCAAATTTAAATCGGGAGAAACCATAAGCGGCCAAAAATCCTGAGAATGTAAGTGCATCGGAAAGAATGAAGAACCACATCATCATTTTCCCATAGCTAGCACCAAGCGGCTGATTGCCGCCACCCCAGGTTTTACCCTCGGTGCCTGTTCTAACAACAGTAGCTTCCATAGAAGAATTTTAATTTAAGTGATGCGCAAAAATACGCATTTTTATTATCTAAAGAAATATAAAAACACAAACAGGTAAATCCATAGAAAGTCCACAAAATGCCAGAAAGTCGCACCCAGCTCTATTCCAAGCATTTGCCCTTTACGGTAGCGTTGTTTAAAATGGTTATAAATTACAACAAGAAGCACTATCAAACCCGCCGCCAGATGGGCAAGATGCGCCACTACAAGAATATAAATAAATGAAGTAGTGATATTACTCTCACTACCTGTAAAGTAATACCCCATCGCTACGATATCTGTAAATCCTTTAAACTGGAAAACCATAAACAAAATAGCCAGCACAAGGGTTCCAATAAGCAGGGCACTGCCGTTCTTACGTTTTCCACCGGCGATACTTTTTCTGGCAAGAAAAAAAGTAATACTGCTGGCTGCGATGGTAAGGGTACTCCATATAAAAGCCTGGGGCATTTCAAAATCAGTAAGCCAGTCTGGGCGGGTTTTGCTAACCACGTAAGCACTGGTAAGGCCGGCGAACATCATCACCATGCTAATAATTCCAAACCAGAGCATCATTTTTTTCGCGCGGTTATGTTTATTATTTTCTGAACCTTCTGTTAAATCCATTGTCTTAAAAATTTATCCAAAACATATATTATCTGAAGCAGTGTGATATAAGAAACACTGGCGAACATCAGCTTTTTTGCGGCCTTTTTAGTTCTCTTCCTGTATAAGCTGAAGGCATAGTAGAGCATACCCACTCCCAGCAATAAAATTAATCCTGCGGCAACGGGCGTAAGATAAAGCCTTCCGGTAACGCCGAAGGCAGGAATTAAAGAAACAAGTACCGTCCAGATACTATACAACACCACCTGAACTGCTGTACCTTTATCCCTCTTCCCGGTTGGCAGCATAAAAAACCCTCCTTTTTCATAGTCGTCATACAACCACCAGCCTATTGCCCAAAAATGAGGGAACTGCCAGAAGAACTGAAGCATAAACAGCGTCCCGGGCTCTATGCTGAAATCTCCCGTAGCGGCTACCCAGCCCAGCATAAATGGAATTGCGCCGGGAAAAGCCCCAACAAATACTGAAAGTGGGGTTTTTGTTTTTAAGGGCGTATAGACACTTACATAAAGAAATATACTTATGGCCCCAAACATGGCCGTCTTTGGATTGATAATGTAAAGGACAATTAATCCAAGAATGGTAAAAACACTGGCTATGGTAAATGCGGTGGTGACTGACATCCTTCCCGATGGAAGCGGGCGATTTTTGGTACGATCCATTAAAGCATCCAGGTCCCGCTCGATAATCTGGTTATATGCATTGGAAGCACCCACCATTAGGTAACCGCCAATAGAAAGCAGAAGTACCGTTACAAAATCTATAACCTCCGCCCCTAAAAAATATCCCGCCACAGACGAAAAAACCACGCTTATCGCCAGCCGCATCTTTGTTATTTCTTTAAAATCTGACAGTACCGAAACAGAGGAAGTATGTGTACGCGCGTTGCTCAAAAAGGGCATTTTTCAATTGGCGCAAAGATACTCCTTAATTAGGTTTTGGCAAGGGTCGAAAAATGTTAATTTTCAGAAGGAATTATTCCCTAATAATCATAGTACCAATTGAAAATATCGGTCCTGATTCCAAAATTCAGCCACGTGGTGGAATTATCAAAATGAAGCGGGGTTTTTACCTGTGTATCCAGGTTTCGGTATATAAAACTTCCGTAGAACTTTAAATTAGTCGCGGGATTGATAATATATCCGGCTTCAAGTTCAGCAAAAAAAGAATTTGCAGTATTTCCCTGTCCAATTACCACCCCGGTATCAAAAGGCCTGTCATTATAACTCCGGTAAATATCCCCTCCGTAAGAAAAAGTATCTGTTCCATCATTAAAATCAAAACCTCTTTTCCCGTAGATAAATTTCGCGTTCCCGTAAAGACGTTCCTTTTTATACCTTGCAATGGCGATAAATTCGCGGAAATTAGCACCCCACAGATGTGCCAGAGACTGGTTATTATGCCCGTAATTTAAAACCACTTCTTTATTATGGGAATAGGTATATGGGCGTACCTGGTTATATTCTGCCTGTAAGTAAAGGTTTGGAATATTGAAGGCATTGTAATATTTCACGCCAATCTGGTAGCCAAGTTTATTTTTCCAACTCTGGGAAGTCCCGAAAATATCTCCGGAAGAAAATTCATCTATCACCCATTGCCCATACATATTTACTTTATCGCTCCATTTGTATTTTGCAGTAAGCCCAAGAATGGCATTTCCTCCCCGGGCTCCGGTGGCAAATTCTATGGCCCGGTAGAAAATCACGGGGTTCAGGTAATTAAGATCAAAGCCACGGTCATTATCATTTTGCCAGACTACAGATTCAAAAAGACCAATGTTAAAACGCTTGGCAAGGTTAAGGCTCAAATAATGATTGGCCATATATTTTGTCCTGAAAGAACCGTTGGCAGTCACCTCAGGCCGCACATCTCTTAAGGACATCCAGGTGTTTGTATATTTTAATTTCCAGAAGGTGGTGGAAAGCCGGAAGAACGGGTAAGGGGAAGCCACATCACTCATCAGCAAAGAACGATATCCATCTCCTATAAACGTTTTGCCATGTCCTAACTGAAGATTAAAGTATTTATTTGGGGAATAAGACAGATAACCTTCAGCAACCGGATAATCGTAACCGCCATTCATAAAAGGTTTGGCGATTCCCCTGCCCGGAACAATAGCTGGATCCCCGCCATCTGGCCGGATAGATTCCGCATAAAAATTATAATATTCGGCAAAACGGCCCTGGTTTTCGTAAGCGACCGCATAAAAATTAAGATTGCCGCCCAAACCACCGTTAAGAATAGCCATCCTGGAATTATTATAGGTAAAGTCGTAGGCGGTTTGCTGAAAATCCTTTCCAATTTGAAGGTCCAGTCCAAAGTCTATGGTAAACCAGTAGTCTTCAGTTTGAAATTGCACCAGATGTTCATTCCAAATTTTTCTTCCCACCCAGGTGGAGGTATTTTTAAGCAGTTTTTCCTGTTCAGCTTTAAAGTTATAATAAGGAGCAACTTCAGAATATAAAAAAGGTTTGGAGCCGGTATGGGTATTCGTCCCAATCCTGTTCATTTGCGCATCGAACCTTGTGTACAATTCATGAGAAAGAGGAATATTAAGATGGCTCTCCAGCCCGGGATTAGTAAATTCTATGGGCTCAATCAAATCATATTCCTCCAGCACTTTTTCATCCTGCGCCTCAACCTGAGGCTTTTCATTTGGAATTATCGGTTCGTCTTTTTCTGTTCTTAAAGGTATTACCTGCGGTTCCACATGACGATCCAAGGGAATTTTCACCGGCATTCTAAACTGCATATAAGTGGGTTTCCCATTGTAGGTAGCAGGCTGAACCCGGGGTAGACTATTAAATACCCTCTCCATTTCCTCCTTAAGTTCATTATAGGCAGCATCAATATAAATAATTTCAAACCTACCTTCCCTGGTGACCTCAAAAAGAACCACCATAGTGCCTTCATAGCCTTTTTCCATAAGGCTTTGGGGCACCACAAAATTATTTAAGACAAGATCTTTAAGATTATTCCTGAAGCAAATGGAGCGCTGCTGAAAAACCACATTTTCACACTCCGGAAAAACCGGCGGAAGTTCTGACCCAGAGATCACTTCCTGGCAGAAAAGAGTATTTGAAAAAAGTAAAACCGAAAGAAGTAAAATATACTTCATAAGTCATTGGGGC
The DNA here is from genome assembly GCF_041679265.1 of Autumnicola aciditolerans. Classification (NCBI taxonomy): domain Bacteria; kingdom Pseudomonadati; phylum Bacteroidota; class Flavobacteriia; order Flavobacteriales; family Flavobacteriaceae; genus Autumnicola; species Autumnicola aciditolerans. The sequence goes on along the minus strand of NZ_JBGFSM010000009.1, from coordinate 163,869 downwards.
GAAAGGTTAGACCGGCGAAATATACATTTTTTTTAATAGTCTTACTTTTTGAAAATAAAAAATCCCGGCTAAAACCGGGATTTTCAATTCAATATTGTAGTAAATTTAGTCCTGCACCTGGAAGACTATAGGTAAGGAATACATTACCCCTACTGCCTTGCCACGTTGTTTACCAGGCTGCATGCTAGGCAATTTACCTATTACCCTTGCTGCCTCCTGCTCTAACCTTGGGTGAGGAGCACGGGAACGTATTTCAGTAATCTTACCATTTTTGTCGATTTTAAACTGAACGATCACACGGTTTATACCGGAAAGTCCAAGTTCTCCTCCAAGATCTTTATCAAAGTTCTTGTTTACAAACTGACTAATCTTTTCACTCATACACTTTTTGCGCTGGTCGTTGTTGCTTAAACCTTCGCATCCAGGGAAAATTGGCACGTCTTCAATAACGGCAAAAGGCACATCGTCTATCTCTTCTTCAACAGGAGCCTCAACCACTTCCTCTACCTCTACAATTTCATCCAGACTGGTTTCTGTAGACTGGATTTCATCCTCTTCTACTTCTTCCTCATCTTCCACTACCTCGATAATCTCCGGTGCCGGTGGTGGAGGTGGAGGTGGTGGAGGTGTGTTTTGTATTTCGGTAATTGGCACTTCTTCATCATCTAGAGCGTCCATATTTACCTGGCCTATGTCAATATCTTCCCTGTCATAGGTCTTCCATTCTATGGCCTGCCAGGTAATAAAAAGAACTAATATTAGCCCTAACTGAAGGAAAAGAACACTTCTTCTTCCTAAATCTGCTTTTGGATTTTTCTTAGGTTCCATGGTTATTAATTAATAAGAATTGCTAAAATAAATATTTTTTCTAAAAAACTAAACTAATCCTGAAGAATATAGTATTTAAAATATACTCCTCTTACGGATTATAAGTTGATGTTAATCCTGCACTTTAAAGCGTATTGGAATGCTGTATGAAACAGGAACAGCTTTACCGCGCTGTTTTCCAGGTTGCATAACCGGTAATTTCTCAATCACCCGCCTTGCTTCTTCTTCCAGTGCCGGATGAGGGGCACGGGTTTGTATTTGTTCAATTTCACCGTTTTCATTAATCACAAACTGAACAATTACACGATTTATCCCGCTTAAACCCAGTTTTGCTCCTAAAGAGGTATCGAACTCCCGGTTTATAAAGCTACTGATTTTTGAACTCATACAGCTTTTCCTGGCCGCATTGTTATCAAGTTTTTCACAACCGGGAAAGATTGGCACAAATTCAATCACCTCAAAAGGAACTTTTTCAACCGGTTCTTCGGTATCAGGATCTTCTATATCGCCAACTTCGGGTAAAACTCCCAGATCTGTGGGATCAATTTCACTTGGCTTTATATCATCTTCAGCTTCAGGATTCTCATCATCTGTTTTTTTGTATGTATCCTGAACCGGGTCCCGCGGCGCCTTTGGTAAAGGTTCCGGCAGTTCATGTTTAATGGTCACCACCGGTGGAGTTTCCTCTAACTTAAAAGTATCAAAATTCATTCCTAAAGACTTATTATTGTCTTTTTCTGAAGTATAGGTTTTCCATTCAATTGCATTAAGAGTTAATAATAAAACAAGGATAAGTCCTATCTGCAGGAACAATACCCATTTACGGCTTAGATCAGCCTTTGGATTTTTCTTGGGTTTCATAAAAATGATATTTGGTTAAAAGCACTAGTTTAACTTCCGCCTTAACCTTTTAAAAGGCCCTTCAAGAAGAGCAAAGATCAAGACAGCAAGTAACACACCAGTAGAATTGGCCATAATATCGAACCAATCGGGATCCCTGTAGCTGGTGAGGGTTCCCTGAAGAACCTCAATTAACATACCAAATAGTATAGAGAGGCCAGAAATCCAGAATAAATTTGCTTTGTAATTTAGTTTATCCCGTGAAGAAATAATAAAATAGAGCTTCCAAATACTTACCAGCAATAGGTAAGCAGTGGCATGCAGCATTTTATCTGTGGGATTGAACGAGCCCACACTTATTTTCCCCAGTTTTATAAGGGAGAAATAAGTGAGGGCGGTAGTATAGATACCAGCGGCTAAAAGGGAAATTTTAGCTACCAACAATCTCTTTATATTCTTCTGCTGAAAGCAGGTCGTCCAGTTCAGAAGCGTCAGAAAACTTAATTCTTACCATCCAGCCTTCTCCAAAAGGATCGTTATTTACTTTCTCCGGCTCATCTTCCAGACTGGTGTTGAACTCGATTATTTCTCCGGAAAGCGGTGCGAAAAGATCTGATACGGTTTTTACTGCTTCTACCGTTCCAAAAACCTCTTCCCTGTCTAAAGTTTCGTCTACGGTTTCCACCTCAACATAAACAATATCTCCCAGTTCTCCCTGCGCAAAATCTGTTATCCCTACAGTGGCAATGTCTCCTTCTACCTTCACCCACTCATGGTCTTTGGTGTACTTTAATTCTTGTGGAATATTCATAGCATGATTTTATATGTTCGCAAAGTTAATTTTTTAGCGCAATAGTTCAAACCCGCATAATACTTAATTTCCGAAATTATATCTTAAAGTTATTCCTGATCTTATTGTGGTTTGTGGAAAGGCGGTAGAAACGGCATAATCAGAAAAATTATGTTCATAATAAAACAGCGCGGTAAGGTTACGGCTAAGGGCATAATCTGCCGTAAAGCCTATGGACCATATATCCTGGCCTGCCACTACCTGGCTATCTTCCAGATCCAGGTACCGGATAATGGTTTTATTCTTTCGCAGGGAGAGATCTCCTTTAATGTTAAGGTCACTACTTAAAATACGGTTGCGCCCGCCAAATTTTGTAGCGATTTTCAGGTCTCTTATCCGGTAACCCAGGCCCAGGATATATTCATTCCCCTGAACCTCAGTAAGCAGGTTATTGTCAAAACTAAAAGAAAGCGCACGGTCTTTCTGAACTTCAGCCAAAACCTGAATAGCATCTTTGGTTTCAAAATCCACTCTTATAAGCGGGGTAAACAACTCGGTTAATACCACATTAGAAATAAGTACGGGATTTTTAAAATCGCCTGCCTGATTGGTTTCTTCAATATTATCCGGATCATAATCCAGATTGGTCTGAAACTGGTTAATGGTATAATCGGCCTGGTAGCCGTGGCTCATCGAGAATCTTCTGAAGGTGTCCCTAAACCATTCCAGTCTCATAAGTCCGGTATATTTTATGGCCCAGTTAGGCAGCGGGAAACTTCTAAAAATGCCTAAATCAACATCTCCCGCATTTGCCCCGGAATAGGCAGCGAGAAATGCAGGGAGCAAAACCGCCTGGTTGGTTTTGCCTACACCCAGCGGGTAGCCCTCTTCATCTACATCATTTGGATCCAGGCCTCGCTCCTGAGCCAATCTTCTCGCAATTTCAAGCCTGTTCTGTCTAAAGCTTTCAAAATTTGCTGATGATTGTTCATCGCTTTGGTTAAATGCAGTGCCAATTAACAAAGTGGAAATACTAAAGTTTCCATAAGTATAGGGTGTTAAAGGCTGGTATGCTAAGGTCTGGGGATCTACTTTATAATTTTCTGTAAAAGTTTCGGCATAAGCTCTTCTTGCACTAATATCTATGGTTAAATCTGGCAACAGGCTTACCGAAGATTGTATATCCAGCTGCGTATTTGTGACGGAAGAATACTGCTGGTTGAATTCCTGGTATAAGGTAAGCCAGCCCCTCCTGGCAGCCATGTACCTCACCTCATCCTGTAATCCAAATGTAAAGCCTGTAGTAGGTTTTAAAGTTCCCATAAACCCGATACTTTGCGTATAACCCGGCAAAAATATCCCCTGATTTTTCCGGTAGTTCACCTGTATGGTTTTAATAGCCGTGGCGATATTTACAAAAGTGTTCCAGGCTTCATGCCCCTTTGCTTTTTCCTGCTCCGGCTGTGGCTTCTGCCCCTCAGGATCGCGTGTGGCCTCAGGGGTTGGCACACCGGCGCTTCGTTCCCTGATACTGCGTTTTGCGGCAATTTTTTTCTTCTCCACAAGCCCTACATAATCGTACAACTCCTGCATGCTTAAGTTAGCATTGAGCTGGTGAGCATTAGAATTTTGGATACTGTTGCCAATATCGGGAATCCCTTCCAGGTCTTCATAAATTTTAGAACCTCTCTGCCACTGGAAATCGCCTGTATAAGAATATGTTGCTTTTATAAAGCTTAAAACCGGAATTTTATCCAAAGGCAGTTCATAATTTACCTGCAGGCTCTGGTAATGCAAATTAGGTTCGCCTATACTGAAGAAATCGTCCCACAGGCCAATACTATTATCTACAAACCCCTCATTATCAATATAATTTCTTATAATCCTGTTGTTGGAAGCATTAAAATTAAAACTAAGGGACCTGGTAAGGTTATAATTAACCCCGTACTGCCAGTCGAACAAATAATTTCTCTGGTACAGGGTTGGAATCCCTATATCTTCATCTGAAAGATCCAGGGAACGGAATTTCTGTGCATTATACTGCCTGAAAATAGTCGCGCTGGCATTAATGTTTGACGGCAAAAGATTAAAGTTGAAATCCTTTAACGGATTAAAATAATCGCTGCTGTCTAAAGCCGCAATATTTTTGAAAGGTTCCACTTCCTTGGGAACAAAATTGAATTCATAGGTTCCTCCTACTCTAACATTTTTGTCCAGGCCATCTTCAATTTCAAAATCCCGGTGATTAATCTGGTTGTAAGAAGTTGAAAAAGCAAAATTCTCAATATCGTAAGGCATGGGTTTGGCGTCTCCCATACGCTCTTTCCGTAAACCAATTACATTTATACTCTGGCGTTTGGTATAGCTTTGGGACTGCTGTTTTACCCTTTCCCTTTCTGCCGGATCTTCAATCGCGGCAAGCCTGGTATCCAGCTCTAAATCCAGGTATTCCTGGTCATATTTTGGAGTGATCAATTCTTCCCCTCTGCTGTAATTTAACGGAATTTTAACTCCCCACTGTACCGGCAGCACCTGTCCCACGTTCACATTGGTCACTACGTCGTACTGCTGCAAATCTTCCCTGCTTCTCTGGTTTGGGCCCTGTTCTATAGAACCAAATCCCACGGTACTTCTTCTTCCTGTAGCCGAAACATTGGCAAAATCGGCCAGATTGGTATCCATATTTACTATTCCTGCCCAGCCTCCTTCATTATTTAATCCTGAAAGCCGCAATTCGTTAAACCATACTTCCCCGCAAAGGTCCTGAACTCCCTGGGTACTGGTACCGTTTTTAACTCCCAGCATAAGCATACGGATGTTTCCAAAACTTGGATTTCCTTTTATACCAATGCGCAGCCGGCCTGTTTCATAATCGGCTTCTTCATCAGTCAACTGTATGTCTTCCGTAAAAAAGTTAACTTCAGTAGTATTTAAAGAAGGGTCACCTAGAACTGCAGTTTTCACCTTCTGCAATAAATCCAGGGATAAATCCAGCTTATTTACCTCCGGCCAGATTTCTTCCGCAGTAAGGGCATCAAACTGGGTGGGAGACAATGGCACTTCAATCTGGTAATAATTTTCAGTAAAATCTGTTCCCATTCTTATAAACGCGACAAGTTGCCCGTCCTTCAGGGGAACTTCCCCTAAAAATGATTCGGCGTGAAGAAACATTTCAAGCCTTTCATATTGCCGCATATCCAGCTGAAAATTTTTATAAACCGCCCGTGCATCCTGAGGTTCCAGATCACAAACACGAATAAGAAGGGACTGCTCATTTTGCCTGATATTGGTATTCCCTTCATACAATTGCTCTCTGATCACACCCGGCGGCAGGACGTATGGGATAGGCTCCCTGTTTTCATTTTCTTCAATATTGACGGCGGCCACTTCAAACAAGGTATTGGAATTCGCCGGGGCAGGGCTTTCTTCATTCAGGCTTTGGGTGTATCTCCTGTAATCTCCCCTTACAAGATCCATAGTTCCAAATCTTAAAAATGTAGGATCCTCAAAACCGGTAAGGTACATCCTCATAAAGCGGATAGAACGGAAATCGGCAATACCACCCAACGCCTCTGTAGGCTCGTAAATAGGAATTTTAAACTGAAGCCACCTTACCGGCAGGTCCTGCCCGTTTTGCATAGTGGTAGTGATTTCCCGAACATCTGTTATATACTGGTTATTGGCGATGCCCATGCCCGGAAAGAAAGGAATTTCATACTCAAAATAGCTGTTAATAGTATTCATCGTATTGTCCCTGTTGATATCCTCGGTGGTTGGAAGGGTGGTATTTCCCCGGCTGGTATTGCCAACATTTGTGGGGGAATTGCCCTGGGTATTGTTGTAATTGAGATATCTTTCCACAATCCCGCCATCGGTATTGAGGAAATATTCATAATTATCTGCAGAAGGGTCTCCTGAACCGGCAAACTGAGGAAAAAATTCAGCCTCGGCAGCATCCAGAAGTCCGTCGTAACCCGCATCCTGGTTCACCCGCGCCTGCCCTTCAGAATCAAAGGCATACACCAGCGACTGGTCTGCAGGGACTTTGGCGAAATTGGTCAAAATTGCATTTTGCGCTCCCCCGTCTTCAGAAAGCCCGTTTTCATATTGTTTCCTTCCGTCCTTTAGTACATCTTCGGAAATATTTCCCAGGTTAAATACAATTTTACCACCGGAATTATTCCTGTTTTCCCCATAAATGTAAGGGTCCATCACCCAGAATTGAATAAACTCCACATTGGATTGTTCAAAATTGGTTGTGTTGATGCCCCGCATGATCCCGCCAAAATTTTCCTGCGGATTTGGTAGCGTTTCTGTGCCCGCAGCGGCGGGGTTATAATTATAAGATCCCCTTTGCTCCGGAAAATAGGAAACATCCATGGTATATAACACCTGCGGCTGCCCCTGTACCACATCGGTATTCGGGAAAATTTCACTCAGCGCCACCCGCCTTGTCCTGAAATCGGAAAGGTCTGCATCACTAATCCCGGCCGGCCTGTTACTGCTGTAAAAAATAGGGTCTATGGTGTACCAGGCCATTTTTGCCCTTTTAAAGCCATATTCTATCGCGCCGTTAGCCACCTCTCCTCCAAAACCAAGCGGCACACTGGAAAGTTCCCAGTTTAACGGGGAGTTTATATCTATGGAAGTTTGTGAAGCCTCAAAATCGTCTACATAAGTGGTCACTTCTCCTTCAAAATCACTGGCATTTGGCGCCCCGGGCAACAAATAGGCAAATTCCCCCCGAATGGAAAGATTAGACTTTACATCGGTATCTACGTTTGGCAATTTATTCACCAGCCTGGTTAAAAAGGGAACTTCCGTAGAATAATTAAGGTTAAGGCCTAAAATGGTATTATTGATAGGTTCGTAGCTGTAACTGGATTTTTGGGTGAGTGGTTTCTCCTTCAGGTTAAGAAAAGTCCCGCCCACCAGAAAATTTTCATTGATGAGGTGCTCCACATTAATTCCTGTAAAACGCTTGGTTTGCTGGCCAAAAAGCGCATTATTTTCAGTATTTACCTGAATGGGAATATCTGAAGCCAGCAAGGCTTCATCTAAAATCTGCACCCTTCCCAGCTCATAGTTTACCACATAATCTACCCCTTCCTGAAGCACACGGCCTCCCGCAGTAACCGTAACAGAACCCTGGGGCAGGTTAAAGCCAATAGGAATCCCTTCTATTTCTCCGGAAGTGTAGCGGCCTTTTAACTGGAACTTATTTTTATCGGCTTCTTCCTGTTCTGCCTGCGTTTTTGTGGTGCGGTAAAGTGCCCGGAACACATACTTTTGCTGATTCTCATTCCAGGTGGAAGGCACCTCATAAAGTTCGTTCCCGTTATTTGGAGTAACATCCAGTTTGTTGAACAAATACTCTCCAAAAGGCTCTACGGTGGTAAAGATGATATTCCCGTTTTCGGGATCTATGGTAATTCCCGGCACATAATCAAAAAAGCCATCCCCACCATTTATCGGGTCGCCGTTGGTATTTAGCTTATCGAGCCTAAAAACACGAAGCAATGGTGTTTCCTGTACATCTTCAGGCAAAGGGACTGAAGCATCTGCGGCTGGTTTTATATAGTTGAGCGGTTGTGGATCTGTATATAAAATGTTCATCCTGAAATCTTCCCGCTCTAGCTGGTAGCCCCCGAGACTGTAGATGTTTTTCATCATGAGGTCCCAGATGGGTTCATTTACGTTGGTGATGGTACTCTTCAGCAGTTTCACCACCAGGTTTCGATTAGAGCGAGGGTTGGCGTCGGGATCATCATTAACGCTTACATCCCCGGTGGCATTAACCCCGTCATTGGCAAATTCTCCCACCTGGTAAACTTCGCCGTTTACGGTATACTGAAAAGCCACCGCCAAAACCTCGTCATTGCTCAGCCGCTGGTTAAGGGAGATGTAGCCAAGCTGAGTATTCAGCGTAAATTCGTTTGGCTTGAGCTGGCGCGCATTTTCGAGTTTCACATAATCTGTCCCTTCAGAAACTGTTACTCCGCCAAAACCCTGGTCTACAGTAGCCACGTCCCTAATAGCCGGGGTTAAAATGGACTCTGAAGTACCCGTAATTCCAAAAGGATTAAAGTCATTATTATCATTATCGGGAAATGCACCGGGCGGCACATTAAAAAATCCGGCCGGGGGAGTTTCAAGTCCTATATTCCCCGGAATGTTGCTTTCCCCCATATCCTGGATTCCCACGATATTGCGGGTATCCTGAAGATTTTGCACGTTATTGGTACGATTGGTCACCCATACCTGGATACGTTTTATCTGGATATTGGTATTTATAAAAGGATAATTTTCCAGCGCCTCGTTATAATGATCGCGGAAGTAATGTGCCAGGAAAAAATGCCGGTCCTGATCGTAATCCAGGATAAAACGTTCAAAATCTTCAACAGTAGCCCCTCCTTCAACATTTACCGTACGCCGCTCTGACTTTTGTTCTGAAAAAACACCCGTAATAGTTGTTTTTCCAAACTGAAGCTGGGTCTTAAATCCAAAAAGGCTTTGCGCTCCCTGGATTAATGCGGAATTAAGAGGCATATTTACATTACCTACCTCAATTTTTCTTACAATATCATCTTCAGTAGGGGTATATTCAAGTTTTAACTGATTTTGAAAGTCGAATGTAGACTCGGTATCATAATTAGCGGTAACCCCTAATCTTTTCCCAATCCGGCCCATTAGGCTAAGGCTTATCCGCTGGTCAAAATCAAAGCTCAGATTACTGCGATTGCGGGGAGAAAAAGCGGGATTATCCTGTTTGGTATAAAGCAGCCCAAGGTCCATTTCCACCGTTCCCTGTGGCACAATATCTATTTCGGTCCCGCCGAAAACGCTTTCAAAAAAGTTATTGTTTACATAAAAATCCGGCAGCAGATCTTTCTGAATTTCTTCAGCGCCTTCCTTATTCCCGGCAAGCGCGTCATTCTTCAGCTTAAAATAATTCTGCATTTCCTCCTTCAGCACCAGGTCTTCATATTCTTCAGGAGTAAGGATTAGCGGAAGGGAGAAATTGATATCCCCCAGCGTTCGTTTGTATATGTATCGGTCCAAAACAGGGTCATACTCATATTTGGTTACAATGCTTTCAGGATCCGGCAGGGAAATTTCCCCTAAAACAAAACCCGTTTTTGTACTATCCTGCGGGGTTTGCTCCTCTTCCTGGGCAGAGAGGTTGAAAGAAATTACTAATAGCAACACTAAGGTAGACCATCCCGATGTTGGCAATTGCAAGTAATTATTCTTCAAAGTAGTTATAGATTTTTAAGCGCCTGTTTTATAAGAGATTCAACGGTTAGGGCATTGTTCTCCTTTAAAATTTTATCGATTACTTTTTCAGCTTGCTTTCGGGCAAAACCAAGGGTTTCCAGTGCAGATAACGCTTCTTCCTTCTCTGTATTGTTTGAAGACACAAAAACTTCGTCTTCGCCAAAAACTTTAAGAATTTTATCCTTTAGATCCAGGATTACCCGTTGTGCGGTTTTGGCACCAATTCCTTTTATACTTTGAATTGTTGCCGCATCTCCTGTTGCTATCGCCTCCTTTATTTGTCCCGGTTCTATGGAAGATAACATGGTGCGCGCAGTACTTGCCCCAACCCCTGACACTGAGATAAGCAGCCTGAAGATTTCCCTTTCAGATTTTTCCTTAAACCCGAAAAGCGTATTGGAATCTTCCTTAACCTGCAAATGCGTGTAAAGGCTAATAGCTTCAGTATCCTGAATTAAAGAATAAGTATGCAGGGAGATATGAACAAAATATCCTACGCCGCCGCATTCTATAACGACATGGGTTGGATTTTTTTCAACAAGTTGTCCTTTTAAATGATGGATCATGCGTTAACATAAAGTTAAAGCCCCAAATGTAGTAAAATAAAGCAAAGGCCAAAACGGCTTCTACGTTATTAAATCCCTCATTTTGTTATTGTTTCTTAAGGCGTTTTTCTTTTTCCTGCGCGTCTACCACTGCAACTGCAGACATGTTCACCATTTCCTCCACGCTGGCTCCAAGTTGCAGGATATGCACCGGCTTTTTCATTCCCATCATAATTGGCCCTATAGAATCTACATTGTTTAGCTCCTTGATGAGTTTATAAGTACTGTTTGCAGAATCCAGGTTAGGATAAATGAGCGTGTTCACTTTTTTACCGGCCAGTTTAGAAAAAGGGAATTTTCCCTGCAGCATTTCCCGGTTCAGGGCAAAATCTGTCTGTAGTTCCCCGTCTACGTTTAATTCGGGATGAAAACGGTGAAGATAAGAGACCGCTTCTTTTACCTTTTTCGCCCTGGGGTCTTTAGAAGAGCCGAAGTTAGCATACGAAATCATCGCAATAACCGGGTCCATTCCAAAAAGCTGCACCGTACGTGCGGTCATTTGGGCAATTTTAGCAAGATCTTTTGCTGAAGGGTCAATATTGATAGAAGTATCGCTTATAAAAATAGGTCCACGTGTAGTATTCATAACATTAGTCGCGGCAACCCTAGTCACTCCTTTTGCCATGCCAATGAGTTCCAGCATTGGTTTTACTACTGTAGGATAAGCCCTGGAATATCCCGAAAGCAATGCATCTGCATCTCCTTCATTTACCATCATAGCTGCGAAATAATTGCGCTCCCGCATTAGTTTTTCCGCATCATAAAGGGTTACCCCATTCCTGCTCCTGGTTTGCCAGTACACCTGCGCGTAAGCTTTTCTATGTTCCTCTTCTTCATCGGAAATTGGATCGATAATCTCCACATCTGAAGTATCAAAATCTATCTCCCGCATTAATTCTTCAATCACTTCCCTTCTTCCCAAAAGAATTGGAATCCCTATACCTTCATCTTTAACAATCTGGGCGGCTTTAAGCACATCCAGATGATCGGCTTCGGCATAAACAATACGTTTAGGACTGGTTTTGGCACGGTTAATTAACAAGCGGGTAATTTTGTTCTCATTGCCCATTCGCTCCAGCAGCTCGTCTTCATACTTCTGCCAGTCCTGGATAGGCTGCCTGGCCACGCCGCTTTGCATGGCCGCCATAGCCACTGCCGGCGGAACTTTGGCGATTAAGCGTGGATCGAATGGTTTTGGGATTATATAATCGGCTCCAAAATTCAAGCGGGTTTCCCCGTAAGCGATATTAACCTGTTCCGGTACAGCTTCTTTGGCAAGTTCAGCCAGGGCTTTTACCGCAGCCATTTTCATTTCTTCGTTGATCTTTGTTGCCCGCACATCAAGCGCTCCTCGGAAAATAAAAGGAAATCCTAAAACATTGTTCACCTGATTAGGATGATCGCTCCTTCCCGTTGCCATTATAATATCGTCCCGGGTATCCATTGCCAGCTCATAATCAATCTCGGGATTTGGATTGGCCATTGCAAAAACAATGGGTTTTTTAGCCATGCTCTTCAGCATTTCCGGAGAAACAATATCAGCAATGCTAAGCCCGATAAAAACGTCGGCATCTTTCATGGCTTCTGCCAGGGTATCGATTTTTCTTTCGGTGGCAAATTCCACTTTTTCTTCGGAAAGGTTTGGGCGGTCTTTTCGAATTACGCCTTTGCTGTCCAGCATTACAATATTTTCAGCTTTCGCTCCAAATGATTTATAAAGCTTGGTACAGGAAACCGCCGCCGCACCGGCACCGCTCACCACTATTTTTACTTTTTCTATTTTCTTTTTTGCAAGTTCCAGCGCGTTAAGTAAAGCTGCCGCCGAAATAATGGCCGTTCCATGCTGGTCGTCATGCATTACGGGAATATCCAGTTCCGCCTTTAAACGCTGTTCAATTTCAAAAGCTTCAGGAGCTTTAATATCTTCAAGATTAATTCCGCCGAAGGTTGGGGCGATATTTTTTACCGTTTCAATGAATTTATCTACATCTTTGGTATCTACCTCAATATCAAAAACATCTATATCGGCAAAAATTTTAAACAGAAGCCCTTTTCCTTCCATCACGGGTTTGGAAGCTTCCGGGCCAATGTCTCCAAGGCCTAAAACCGCCGTCCCGTTTGAAATAACCGCTACAAGGTTACCTTTAGTGGTATATTTATAAGCATTATCCTTGTCTTTTTCAATCTCCAGGCAGGGTTCTGCCACTCCGGGAGAATAGGCCAGGGAGAGATCTCTTTGGGTTGCGTATTTTTTTGTGGGTACAACTTCTATTTTCCCTGGTTTAGGTTTGGCATGATAAACCAGTGCTTCGCGTCTCTTCCTTGCTTTGTTCTCCATAATGATATTTTTACCTTACTTACAAAGTTAGAAAGCCTGCCCACAATAACTAATATTATATTTTAAAATGTTTATAAGATATTGAGGAGTAATATATCCCTTCTTCTATTATGTTTTGCAATGATAAAAAAAGTAAATTACTCTTTTAAGAAATGAAGGTTACGCTTTAAGCCTTCATACTTCGTTCTTTTTACTGCAGATTTTTTAAAGATTTCATTAAAGGTCTCTTTGGTAATTTCTTCCCAATCTTTCTTGTCATTTTCAAGCAGCTGCGGATGCGGATTAAAAAGCGGCTCGTTATGTGGCTTTGAAAATCGGTTCCAGGGGCAAACATCCTGGCAAACATCACATCCAAACATCCAGTCGTCAAACTTATCTTTATAAGAATTTGGCAATTCATCCTTCAATTCAATGGTAAAATAGGAAATGCATTTGCTGCCATCAACTTTATACGGCTCCACAATGGCATCTGTAGGGCAGGCGTCAATGCAGGCAGTGCAGCTGCCGCAGTGATCTGTGACCGGGGTGTCGTATTCAAGCCCCAGGTCTACGATTAGCTCAGCGATAAAAAAGAAGGAGCCGGTTTGTTTGGAAAGCAAATTTGAATTTTTCCCAATCCAGCCGAGGCCACTCCTGGCAGCCCAGGCTTTATCCAATACCGGCGCAGAGTCTACAAAAGCGCGGCCTTCAATTTCCCCAATTTCATCCTGCATGAAATTGAGCAACTGCTTCAACTTATCTTTTATTACAAAATGATAATCCCTGCCGTAGGCGTATTTGCTGATTTTGTAAGATTCCTTATTTTGAAATTCATGCGGATAATAATTCAGCAACAGCGATATTACGCTTTTTGAACCAGGCACCAGTTTGGTTGGATCCAGCCTTTTATCAAAATGATTTTCCATCCATTGCATTTCGCCGTGCCGGTTTTTATTCAGAAATTCTTCCACGCGTGGTGCCTCTTCCTCAAGAAATTCAGCTTTGGAAATTCCACAGGACAAAAAGCCGAGGCGTTTGGCTTCGGTTTTAATCATTTCTGAATATTTCTCTTTAATGTTCATGAGCACCTCGGGCTAAATTTAAGCACAGCATTTTTTGGCTTCAGGGTGATAAGTGGTAAAATTTCAATTTCTTCTGAAGGAGCCAAAATCTTATAACGGGAAACCAACTCGGCAACCGTTAACACCATCTCGTACATCGCAAAATTGTTGCCAATACATTTCCTGGGGCCGGCGCCGAATGGATAATAATATGGTTCATGTTTCTTGCCGCCTTCAGCAAATCTTTCGGGGTTAAAAGCTTCAGGATCCTTCCAATGATCTCTATGCCGGTGAATTTCAAATATGGAAAAAAGCAGACTGGAGCCTTTGGGAATTGTTAAACCTTCAAATTGATCTTCTTCCAGATTCACCCTGTCAATAAAATAAACCGGCGGGTAAAGCCTCATGCCCTCTTCAATTACCGCTGAAGTATATGGGCAGTTTTTTAAAAATTCGAAGAGATTTGAAGAATTTCCCTTTGCATCTTTTACTTCTTCCAGTATTTTCTCCTGAACCGGAGGTTGCCCTGCCAGCAATTCAGCAATAAACGTGAGCGCGTTCGAGGTGGTCTCGTGGCCTGCGGTAAACAGGATTAAAATTTCATCAATAAGCTGTTCTTCATCCATCCCATTACCATCTTCGTAACGGGCCTCCAGCAACATATCCAGCAAATCACCATATTTTTTGCCGCTCCTTTTACGTTCAGCAACGATCTTTTTCAATATTTCCCGCGCTTCGGCCGTTAGTTCCAGGTGGTGTTTAATTTTTCCGCCAACATGGAACCACCATCTTTTAAACGGCTGCCGCAGCTCTTTTACCAGCATCTTCTGTGCGGCTTCAGTAATATACTGCAGCCTGTTTATTTCCTGCTGACTGGCGACGCCGCTAAAAAGCGACTGCACCACGGTTTGGAAAGCGAGATCGTTAAAAACAGGGAAAATATCCATGCTTTTGCCTGGCTGGATTTTATCAAGCTCAGCTTTTATGGCAAAATTTACCGTTTGCAGCAGCAGCGCAAGTTGTTTTTTATGAAAAGCAGGCTGGATCATCCGCCGCTGCTTTCGCCATTTTTCACCATCTGTTGTAAGCAGTCCATGGCCTATGTATTTTGCCATTTCTTTGGTCTGGATATTGGACTTATGGTAATTTTTCTGATTTTTCTGAAGCACATATTCCGCCAGACGGGCATCCCTGCAAAAGACAATTTTTCTCCCGAAGCCTACATTAATTTGAAAGATATCCCCGAATTTTTCAAAATTTTCATGATGAAAAGGCAGGGGATTCCGCAGAATGCGGTTGGCATTCCTGAGAAACTGAAAAGTGGAAACTGTTGGAATATTGTTTTTCATCTGGTCATTTTAAGTTCCACCTGCTCTGGCCAATAGGCATTATTCAGAAACCGGAGAGGCGATTTTACGGGCTGAAACCATCATCATGAAGTCTACTGGCTTTTTGCAACTGAGAAGTTTTTTACTTCAATTTCACTAATATTTTTAGTGAAGACTTTTTAAGCAATATTTAAAAAAGGCCACCCTGTATATTTCCCTTTATCCTCCCCAGGTGTTTATAGGCTGCTTCAGTGACTTCCCTGCCGCGGGGCGTCCTGTAAATAAAGCCCTGCTGGATAAGAAAAGGCTCATAAACTTCTTCAATAGTTTCAGCACTTTCGCTTACCGCTGTAGCCAGAGTAGTAATTCCCACAGGCCCACCTTTAAATTTGTCGATTATGGTACTCAGGATCTTATTGTCCATTTCATCCAGCCCATGTGCATCTACATTAAGCGCTTTGAGGCCATATTTAGAAATTTCCAGGTCAATCTTCCCGTTGCCTTTAATCTGGGCAAAATCCCGGACTCTTCTCAACAAGGCATTGGCAATTCTCGGCGTACCCCGGCTACGGCCGGCAATTTCTACGGCCGCGTCTAACGTAATGGGCACTTTTAGGATATCAGAGCTTCGCTGCACGATGTCTGAAAGCAATTCGGTGGAATAATATTGGAGTCGGCTGGAAATGCCAAATCTGGCCCTCATGGGAGCAGTAAGCAAACCAGATCTTGTGGTGGCGCCAACAAGCGTAAAGGGATTAAGATTAATCTGGACTGTCCTGGCATTGGGGCCAGATTCTATCATAATATCTATACGGTAATCTTCCATTGCCGAATACAGATATTCCTCCACCACCGGGCTAAGCCTATGGATTTCATCTATAAAAAGAATGTCACGTTCTTCAAGATTGGTTAGCAAACCCGCCAGGTCCCCGGGTTTGTCCAGCACAGGGCCAGACGTAACCTTAAGGCTAACGTTAAGCTCATTTGCAAGAATATGGGCAAGTGTGGTTTTTCCCAAACCCGGTGGGCCGTGAAAAAGGGTATGGTCTAAGGCTTCACCTCTTAAATTTGCAGCCTGAACAAAAACTTTCAGATTTTCCAGCACCTGGTCCTGCCCTGCAAAATCATCAAAATTAAGGGGACGCAGGGCCCTTTCAATATCAAATTCTTCCGGGGAAAAATTATCACCGGTAGGATCAAGATTTTCGTTCATGACAATTTTTTAGTACAGAAAAATTTTATTTCGGCAATTTCTTCCGAACAAAGATAAAAGAAAAAAGCCTCTTCGGTTAAGAAAAGGCTTTTGTATAAATTGAGAAACTTATTCTAATGATTCAGTTCTTCTTCATCCTTTTGAAGCGGAACGGTTTGCGGTACAAAATCCTGACCGGCGATTACATAATTCCCGTCTTCATTGGTTTTACTATAGTCGTAAGGCCAACGGTACACGGAAGGAATTGCTCCGGGCCAGTTCCCATGAATATGCTCAACAGGAGTAGTCCACTCCAAGGTATTGGACTTCCATGGATTCTGAACTGCCTTTTTTCCGTAGAACATCGAGTGGAAAAAGTTATAGATGAAAACCAACTGCACCAGCGCGGTAATAATTGCTGAAACGGTAATAATAACGTTTACATCGGCAAGATCATCAAAATAAGGGAAAGCCGTGTTGGTATAATACCTTCTTGGCAGACCGGCGATACCAATAAAGTGCATTGGGAAGAAAACCCCGTAAGCACCTGCAAAAGTTACCCAAAAATGGATATAACCCAGTTTTTTGCTCATCATCCTTCCATACATCTTCGGGAACCAGTGATAAATACCTGCAAACATACCATATAGAGCCGAAATACCCATTACCAGGTGAAAATGGGCAATTACAAAGTAGGTGTCGTGAACGTTAATATCCAACGTGGAATCCCCGAGAATAATCCCGGTTAGACCACCAGTAATAAATGTACTCACAAAGCCTATGGAATATAACATTGCGGGATTCATCTGCAGGTTTCCTTTCCAAATAGTGGTGATCCAGTTGAAGGCTTTTACTGCGGAAGGAATTGCGATAAGCAATGTTGTGAAAGTAAATACCGAACCAAGGAACGGGTTCATACCAGATACGAACATGTGGTGGCCCCACACAATTGTGGAAAGGAATGCAATTGCCAGGATAGAGGCAACCATGGCGCGGTACCCAAAAATAGGTTTACGGGAGTTTGTTGCCAGAATTTCTGAAGCAATACCCATAGCCGGGAGGATTACAATGTAAACTTCAGGGTGGCCAAGGAACCAGAAAAGGTGTTCAAAAAGTACCGGCGAACCACCCTGGTGGGCCAAAACTTCCCCTTCTATAAAAATATCACTCAGGAAGAATGAAGTTCCAAAGCTACGGTCCATGATAAGAAGCAGGGCCGCCGATAATAACACAGGGAAAGAAACCACCCCGATAATTGCGGTTACAAAGAATGCCCATATCGTAAGCGGAAGCCTGGTCATAGATAGTCCTTTTGTTCTAAGATTAAGTACGGTAACTATATAGTTTAAGGACCCCATTAAAGAAGATGCAATAAAAATTGCCATAGAAACAAGCCACAAAGTCATTCCTATCCCGGAACCACTAATGGCCTGCGGCAAAGCACTAAGCGGCGGATAAATGGTCCATCCCGCCATTGCAGGTCCTGACTCCACAAAAAGGGAACTTACCATGATTACAGAGGACAGGAAGAACAACCAGTAAGAAACCATGTTCAAAAATCCCGACGCCATATCCCGCGCTCCAATTTGCAACGGAATCAAGAGGTTGCTAAACGTACCACTTAAACCTTGTGTGAGCACAAAAAACACCATAATAGTACCGTGAATGGTTACTAGGGCCAGATAAATAGATGGAGACATTACCCCGTCTGGAGCCCACTTCTCACCTAACAAAACTTTAAAGATCCAGAAAGATTCTTCAGGCCAGGCAAGTTGGACTCGGAACAATATAGACATTCCTATACCAATAGTTCCCATAACCAGTGCGGTGATAAGATATTGCTTGGCAATCATCTTATGATCCTGGCTAAAAATATATTTTGTTATAAAAGTTTGCTTATGATGATGTCCATGATCTTCATGATGATCGTGAGCCGGTGCGTTTGTTGCTATTGCTGACATATCTCTAATTCTTTAATCTTTTAAATTTCTTCTTCCTGGTTCCTTGCCTCTGTAGTCTCCAAAACTTCAGCCGGCGCATCTATTGGTACTTCTTCCTGCTCCGGTGCCGCATTTTCTTCAGCATCCTGAGCTGCCATCGTTTCTCCGAAAGTTTGCTGTTCTGTAAGCCAGGCTTCATATTCTTCCGGGCTCTCCACAACAATTTTCATTTGCATATTATAATGGGCGACCCCGCAAATTTTATTACAAAGCAGATAATAATCGAATTCATAAGCATCCAGTGGAGATTCCCCATTAGCCACCAGCTCGGTGCTGTTTTCCCTTCGGATTTCATTGATCCTTCTCACTTTTTCCTCCATATACTCACTACTTCTCATTTCTTCGGAAGTAACTGTAGGTGTAAACCCAAATTGGGTAATCATTCCAGGTACAACGTTCATTTGCGCCCTAAAGTGTGGGAAATATGCCGAATGCAGTACATCCTGTGACCTTAATTTGAACAATACCGGTCTTCCTACCGGCAAATGCAGTTCTGTAGCCACCTTATCATCCTGGGCATAAGTGTCATTTTCATCTACTCCCAATTGATTAATGCCTTCAATAAAACGGACATTTGCCTTACCCAGGGTATTATCTTCTCCGGAATATCTTGCCGTCCAGCTGAATTGTTTTGCATAAAGCTCGATCACCAGAGGATCATCATCTTCATTGATGTTCATGATGTTGGACCAGGTGAACAAACCATATAAAATTAAACCTGCAAGCACCACCACCGGGATGATGGTCCAGATAAATTCCAGGCGGTCATTATCTGCATAAAACAATGCTTTTTTAGTTTTGTTCCCGCGGTATTTATAACCAAAGTAGAACAGTAAAGCCTGAGTGATCACCTGTACCGTCATAATAACAGCGATGGAAATAAACATCAGGTTATCGTACTGCGAACCATGTTCTGAAGCTGCTGCCGGCAGATAGAAATTACCATAATACCAGAAGCAGTAGATCATTAATATGAAGAAAAGGATCACAAAAATTAACAGGCTGAGCCCCTGTGCACTGTTATCCTTATCTGTGGCAACCTGCGAACTTTCTACATCCGGACCTTTGGATAACTGAAATATCTTCGACATCTGCCACCCGGTTAAGGCAAGAAGTGCTAGTACTATGATTACTAAAAATACGGTCATTTTATATATTCTTCTTTAAACAATCAATCTAATTAATAATGGTAATGTTCACTTTCCTTAAGGAAAGGATTACCTTTTGGATAAAGCGATTCTTTGCCAAGGCCATTTCCCACAATAAGAATAAAAAGGCCAAGGAAAAACAATAAACCTCCTATTTCTGCAACTCCAAAAAACCAGTTAGCTCCAACGGTAGATGGCATTATCAAAAGATAAATATCTATATAGTGTCCTACAAGGATCACCAAACCTGCTATGGTTATAATTATTGGAAGCCGCTTATAATCACTATTCATAAGAAGTAAGATAGGGAATACAAAATTAAGAACGAGCATGCCAAAAAACAATAAATTATACTCCTGAATTCTTAATATAAAATAGGTTACTTCTTCAGGGATGTTGGCATACCATATCAACATAAACTGCCCAAACCAAAGATAGGTCCAGAAGATACTGAAGGCGAACATGAATTTAGCCAGATCATGCAAATGGCTATCATTTACAAAGCTTAAATAACCCGCTCTTCTTAAAAGGATAGTTACCAGTGCAATTACTGTTATTGCAGACACAAACATACTTGCAAATACATACCATGCAAAAAGAGTACTGTACCAGTGCGGAGTCATACTCATAAACCAGTCCCACGCCATCATAGACTCGGTTACTATAAAGAACAAAAGGAAGAAAACGGCACCCTTAAAGCTCTTTTTATAAGGCCTTAAATCGTCTCCTGTTGCTTTTGCCTGGTCTAGAGAAAATTTCCTGGAGAAGTACCTGTACAGGTTCCAGCCTACTATATAAATAATCGCCCTTATTACGAAAAAAGGAAAATTGAGATAGCCGGATTTTGCCTGTAAGATCTTATCTTCAGCAACCAATTCTTCATTTTGCCACGGAAAAAAGTGTGTGCCGGCAAAAATTACAATCAGCGCTACAATAATTGAGCCCGGAAGCAGGTAGGAAGTAATCCCTTCAATTACTCTAAATAATACAGGAGACCATCCTGCCTGAGCGGCAAACTGAATGGCATAAAACACCAATGCCCCCAGCGCAATCATAAAGAAGAAAAAAGCTGATACAAATAAGGCCGACCATGGTTTGGTTTGCATCTGATGAAGTATATGCTCATAATGAGCCATTTCTCCATGCTCGCCGTGAGCTTCTTCGCCGGCTCTTGTTTCCTCTCCATGAGCGTTTCCTTCTTCGCGCTCTCCCTGCATGTGTGCTTCTCCGGATGTCTCAGGCTGATGCTCTATAGCTTCACCGGAACCTTCTTCAGCATCATGGTGGCTTTCAGCGGCCAAAATTTCTTTTACTTCTTCTATACTTGAAGGCGCAGCTATAAAACCATAAACCAGGCCTATGGCACCAACAACCATGAATATAATTGCTGTAATTTTTAACTTACTGGATAGCGTGTACATATTACTTGATCTAAATGCTTTATTCTTAATTTTCAGTTTCTTCTGCCTGCGGCTCCTGAGATTCCGCGTCTACGGGAACCTCTTGATTTTCATCAGGAAGGATTTCTGTGATTTCTGCTTCAGAAGGAATAAGATTTTCTTCAGCAGGGCCTTCTGCTTCTTCAAATTCCCTTTCTGGTTTTCCTTCAAGATTATCCTTCAGGCTCATTACATAATGATCTATAAGCCACCGCTCCACAATACTTGTTTGAGAAGCATAAGATCCCATATTGTTAAGGCCGTAATACATTACATGATATACGCTGCCTTCTGTAATGGCCCTCCCGGCATCATCATAGGCAGGTATTCCTAAAATTTTCTCGCGTTGGGCAAGGATTCCCTGGCCATCGCCTTTATCTCCATGGCAAACTGCACAATAAATGGTGTAAAGTTGTTTTCCCTCGTTAAGGTTATCTTCAGTATAAGGAAGAGGGTTTTTTAAGTTGGCTTTGGCCGCGGCCATACCCTCTGCGGTATTTTCATAAGGATAAGGCATCCATCCACGGGGAATAGTTCCTTCAACCGGTAATTTTGCTTCCTGCTGGTTCTGGAAAATATCATATTCTCCATAAGTTTCATAACTTATTGGAGCATACATATCTGGCATATACTGATAATTGGGCCTGTCCTTATCTGCACAGGAAATGACCATGCCAGCCAAAACAAACATTACTATAGATTTATAGAACAAATTCTTCATCAGATCTATTTATTATCAATTAATTTAATTTCGGAAGCCCCCGTGTCATAAAGAAATTTAGAAAGGTCATCCACATTGTGATTGGCCGCATCCACTTCCACAAGAAAATGATCATCTGTGGTACGAACATCAGGGTTTTCTGCATTTCGGAATGGCCAAAGTTTACTTCTCATGTAAAAAGTAATTACCATTAAGTGGGCCGCGAAAAACACGGTTAATTCAAACATAATAGGCACAAAAGCAGGCATGTTTTGAATAAAGGTAAAACTAGGTTTACCCCCTATATCCCTTGGCCAGTCCTCTATCATCATAAAATTCATCATCCAGACTGCCACACATAATCCTGTGATTCCATACATAAAGGAGGTAATGGCTATTCTTGTTGGCGCCAGTCCAAGTACCTTATCCAACCCATGTACAGGAAAAGGGGTATAAACTTCACCAATTTCATAGCGCGCATCCCGAATTTGTTTTACTGCCTGTAAAAGCAAATCGTCATCTGTATAAATAGCGTGTATAGTTCTTGAAGCCATCTTAATTACCTGTTTTTTAGTTTTGTTGCCTGAGCTACCCAGTCTCCCTTGTGATCTTTGGAAGGGAAAGGATCTATCACTTTATCCAGCAACTCAAAATCCTTTTCAGTCATCTTACTAACCTGAGGGTAGGTATAAATCCCAACCTGGTGCAGATGCTGCTCTAATAATGGGCCAACTCCTTTAAGCTTTGTAAGGTCATCGGCAGATTGTGTGGCAGGATCATAAACACCAATCCTTTCCAGCATTTCATCCAACTGCGTCCTGGTAACTTCAGAAATAGTAAGGGAATCTGCATTTACAGTATCATTGTGATGCACTTCTTCATCCTCGAACTGCTCTGTAGTGCTTTCCTTGATATTAGATGCAGGTTCTTTTGCTGTAGGATCAGAATCCACATGTATATGGCTTACATCATCTCCATGCTCTGCACGTAATTTCTTATATTTTTCACCTGAAGATTTCAGGATTGTCTTAACCTCTGCCTGAGCAATTACCGGGAAATTTCTCGCATAAAGAAGGAACAACACGAAGAAGAATCCTATAGTTCCAATAAAAACCCCAATATCCACAAAGGTTGGCGAGAACATTGCCCATGATGAAGGCGTTCTACTTTTACTTAAATCTACCACGATAATATTAAAACGCTCAAACCACATCCCTATATTAATAATAAGGGCTACAATAAACGTCCATAAGATATTCCTTCTAAGGCTCTTTACCCATAAACTAAGCGGCACTACAAAGTTACAAATGATAAGTGCCCAAAATGCCCACCAGTAAGGACCTGTAGCAGCTCCAAACGAAAGATAGGTGTAGTTCTCGTAGCTGCTTCCGGAATACCATCCAATAAAATATTCGGTAATATATGCTATAGATACAATACCTCCTGTTAACAGGATCACCTTGTTCATATACTCTATATGAAGCAGGGTAATATAGTTTTCCAGATTAGATACTTTTCTCATAATGATAAGAAGGGTCTGCACCATGGCAAATCCGGAAAAGATCGCTCCTGCAACAAAATAGGGAGGGAAAATGGTACTATGCCATCCCGGAACCACAGATGTGGCAAAGTCAAAAGATACAATAGTATGTACAGAAAGTACCAGCGGAGTTGCAAGACCTGCAAGAACAAGGGAAACTTCTTCAAACCGCTGCCAGTCTTTTACACGGCCACTCCATCCAAAGCTTAATATTCCGTAGATTTTTTGCTGAAAAGGCCTTACCGCCCTGTCCCGCAACATGGCGAAGTCTGGAAGAAGTCCTGTCCACCAGAACACCAGGGATACAGAAAGATAAGTGGAAATTGCAAATACGTCCCAAAGCAGCGGAGAGTTAAAGTTAACCCACAAAGAACCAAACTGGTTTGGAATTGGAAGTACCCAATAAGCCAGCCATGGACGTCCCATGTGAATAATAGGAAACAACCCGGCCTGAAAAACTGCAAAAATGGTCATTGCTTCAGCAGAACGGTTTACCGCCATTCTCCATTTTTGACGGAAAAGCAACAGCACCGCAGAAATAAGCGTACCGGCATGGCCTATACCTACCCACCAAACAAAGTTGGTAATATCCCAGGCCCATCCAATGGTTTTATTTAATCCCCAGACTCCAATTCCGGTAGATACCGTATAAACAATACAGCCTATCCCCCATAAGAAGGCTACCAGGGCAATTGAAAACACAATCCACCAGGCTTTGTTGGCCCTTCCTTCTACCGGAGCAGCAACATCTACACTTACATCGTGGTAAGATTTATCTCCGGTAACCAGAGGCTCTCTTATAGGCGCTTCGTAATGTGACGACATATTCTTTTAAAATTGATTCTTAATACTATTTTATGACTCCGAAGTATTCCTGATTTTCACCTGGTACACCACATTGGGTTGAGTACCTAAGCCCTCCAGATTATGGTACATTCTTTCATCGGTTACTTTTTCATGTATAAGGGTATCGTGATCGTTCACATCTCCAAATACTATTGCCCCTTTATCACAGGCAAGCGAACATGCAGTCTGGAATTCACCATCCCTAACAGGGCGGCCTTCCCTTTTTGCATCCAGAATGGTTTTTTGGGTTTTCTGGATACACAAAGAACATTTCTCCATAACTCCCCTTGCCCGCACTGTTACGTCTGGATTTAATACCATGCGACCAAGATCATTGTTCATGTGATAATCAAATTCATCATTTTCAGCATACGTAAACCAGTTGAAACGACGAACCTTATAAGGACAGTTGTTAGCACAATATCTAGTACCCACACAACGGTTATAAATCATTTGGTTCTGGCCCTGGCGCCCGTGATTAATCGCAGCAACAGGGCAAACAGTTTCACATGGCGCATGGTTGCAGTGCTGGCACATTACCGGCTGAAATACCACCTGCGGATTGTCGTAAGACGGTGTTTCCACCTCACGATAAGTTTCAAATGCAGGTAATTCTTCAAGCTCCTCCTGTTCTTCAGCAAAAGTATCGGCAGCAGAATAATACCTGTCTATACGCAACCAGTGCATATCCCTGAAGTTTCTTACTTCTTCCTTACCAACTACCGGTACATTATTCTCTACATGACATGCAATTACACAGGCCCCACATCCGGTACAGGCATTTAAATCTATAGACATATTAAAATGATGTCCTATAGACCTGTCAAATGAGGTCCAGATATCCGCACGATCTGAAGTAGTTGGAACTTCCTGATGATCATAGCTCACCTCAGGTTTAGGGTTCCAATGTTCTGCCTCGGTGGAATTATATTCCTGGAGGGTGGCCTCCTTAACAATATCATCTCTTCCGGCAAGGGTTCCCTGTAACTGCACACAGGCGAACTCATGTATTCCCGGAGCTTTCTCTAAAGTTACATTTTGATGCGCTTTGAAATTTTGATATAATGGAAAGGCATTTACCCCAACCTGCATTTCTTCCTGAATAGATTCCTTTTTTCCATAACCCACAGCAAGGGACACAACTCCTTTAGCCTGGCCAGGCTGAATATAAACCGGAACATTCTTTACAACGCTGTCTCCTACTTTAATATTAACATAGCTACCATTAAGGGCTCCGTTAGAAACAAAGTAATTTTCCAGTCCAAGATTTTCAGCATCTACGCTGGACATTTTTAAGTAATTGTCCCAGGATGCCCTTGTAACAGGGTCTGGCATTTCCTGCAGCCATGGGTTATTAGCCTGCTGGCCATCTCCCATTGCCACAGAGGTATACAGCTCCAGTTCCAGCCCTTCTCCTTTAGAAGCAGAGGTGAGACCTGAGGACGCAGCAGCACCTGCATTCATTTGTAACAGGCTTGCAGCGGCATCTGGCAACTGAGGCAGGGAAGAAGTATCTTCCAATTCAAAAGTGCCATCATGCAGGGCAGTATACCAACGGTCACCACCAAGCACTCCACTCCACATTTCTTTAAGATATTCGTAATAATTTTGAGAATTCCCGGTCCACCTTAATAAGGTATCCTGAAACTGTCTGGTATCAAACAAAGGTTTTATTGTGGGCTGGGTTAATCCAAATTGTTTGCCAGTAAACTGCACATCCCCCCAGCTTTCCAGATAATGAGGTGTAGCTCCAACGAACTCACAAAGTTTTGCCGTTTCATCCATTTTCATTGAAAATGCAACAGCAAGATCTACATTTTTAAGGCCTTCCACAAATTCTTCAGCATTAGGCAGGCTATAAGCGGGATTTACACCCATCACCAATAAGGCGCCCACACTTCCAGAGTTCATATCTTTAACAAGACGCTCTACTTCCGCAGCATTTCCCTGTCTCACCATTACTGGATTTTCAGTATCCATAACGCCACTATTCATGGCCTCATTAATCTCCAACACCAGTGTTTGAGCATCATTCTCAGGAATCCCCGAAACAACCACCCCGTTTCTTCCGGCTTTACGCAACTGTGCAGCCGCCTTAACCACTGCATCATCCAGCCTTGGAGAAAGTTCACTTGTAGAACCTCCACCCACAATGTATCCATGCAGCGCAGCTAAAATAGCTTTTTGCTGTGATAAGGTTACCGGGATGCGTTTATCTGCATTAGCACCGGTTAGGCTCATATTAGATTCAAACTGAATATGTCGGGACATTTTACCATTTTTAGGCACTCTTCCTCTTGCATATTGAGAATCGTATCCACCACCCTGCCAGTCTCCAAGGAAATCAGCACCTACAGAGACAATGGTTTCAGCTTTTGAAAAGTCATAATTTGGCAACGCACGCTTCCCATATTTTGCCTGAAAAGCATTTAATGCGGAATCTTCAGAAAAAGCATCATAAACCACATGCCTTACCTTCCCGAATCTCCCGGAAAATTCATTTATAAGTTTTGCTGTAGAAGGGCTTGCCATTGTTGAAGTAAGCAGGACAATTTCGCCATTTACGTCATTTAATCTTCCTGTTACACTGCGGTCAAATTCTTCCCAGGAGATATTTTGACCTTTAGCGGCTGGCCTCCTAAGTCTGTTTTTATCGTATAATGATAATACCGAGGCCTGTACCCTGGCATTAGAGCCGGTACCCGCCATGGTATTTACTTCAATTTTGATAGGCCTCCCTTCCCGTGTCTTTACCAGAACTCCAGAGAAATCAAACCCATCTGCCATTGTAGTAGCGTAATAATTTGCCACACCCGGAACAATGCGTTCTGGCTGCACCACATAAGGAATAGATTTCACCACAGGTCCTTCACAAGCAGCAAGAGTAGCAGCCGCAGTACTAAAACCTATATATTTAAGGAAGTCCCGACGGGAGGTTTTTGAACCTTCCATAGACTCCTGGTTTCCCAGAAAATCCTCAACAGGTATTTCCTCAGAAAATTCCTTTTTTTGGAGCGCCTCAACAACAGAGCTGTTTTCTTTTAGCTCTTCAACACTTTTCCAGTATTTCTTGTTTGATGACATATATATAAATATTACTTTCTTAAAAATTATTTTTCAGGAGTGAGTCTAGTAGTGACATTTGCCACATTCGATCCCTCCCATTTGCGCGGCAGTAACTTCTTCTACCCCATATTTCTTAGCCAACTGCTCATGAATTTTTTCATAGTAGTCATTACCTTCCATTCTTACTTCAGTTTCACGGTGACAATTAACACACCATCCCATGGTTAATGGAGCATATTGGTAAACCACTTCCATCTCTTCTATAGGGCCGTGACATTTTTGACATTGCACCCCGGCAACAGTGACGTGCTGAGAGTGGTTGAAGTACGCAAAATCAGGAAGGTTATGAATCCTTTCCCATTTAACCGGCTTTACATCCCCGCTATAAGTCCTGGAAGCAGGATCCCATCCTACCGCGTCATACAATTTGGCAATTTCGCCATCGTAGAATTCTTTTGAATATTCTTCAGTAGCGGTTTCCGGAGCCACTTCAGAAATAGCCTTATGACAGTTCATACAAACATTAAGAGAAGGAATACCAGATGTTTTAGAAACCCTGGCAGAAGAGTGACAATATTTACACTCTATCTGGTTATCCCCGGCATGAATCCTGTGAGAATAGTGGATAGGCTGTATTGGTTGATACCCCTGGTCCACACCCACCTGCATCATCCAGCCATAAGCAAAATATCCCACAGCAAGCAATACCACGACAGAACTTACCAAAACCAGGAATTGATTCTCTACAAAAGATTTATAAATTGGCTTCCTTTTAGGTTTTTCCGGAAGCACCACCCCGCTTGCACTTGCAAAACTCCTTAAAGTTTTATTCACAAGGAACAATACTACAAGCAACATCACCAGCACAAAAATGAGGATCCCCAAAACAATATTCATAGAAACCCCACTACCGCCTGTGCCCTCTGCTCCACCTCCTGCCGGAGTCGCGGCCGCCGCAGGTTCAGGTTTTGGCTGCTCTACATAGGCAAGAATATCATTAATATCAGATTCGGACAACTGCGGAAAAGCAGGCATCTGGGTTTCATTATATTCTTCGAAAATTGCGATTGCATCCGGGTCTCCCGAAGCTCTTAAATTAGCGTTATTATGAACCCATTTATAGATCCATTCCAGATCCTGGCGGGAAGTAACTCCATTAAGAGCCGGCCCTATAGATTCTGAATAAGGCTTATGACAGGCAGCACATAAAGAGTTAAAAAGCGATTTCCCGTTAGAGGGATCACCTAAATCTGTCCCGGCACCAGAAGCTTCAGATTGTCCTCCTTCTACCTGTTCCTGTTGCGCAGCATCAGCCTGTTGCGTTGAAGCATCCGCCTGGTCCTGAGCAATTCCAATAACTGTAAACGAGAGAAAAAACGCTACGCCTAAAAGCAGTAATCGTGAAGTTGATTGGCGGTATTTCACCTTTTCCATATTGTAAGTTGAATTAACGTCTAAACTTTGGTACGGTTTTTCTACTAAACTATGACAGCAAAAAACACCATTTTGTACCCCTAAATTCGGTCACAAAAGTAATATATAAAGTCGATTTTAGGAATGTTACAATAGTGTTAATCGATAATTTATATTAGTTCTAAATAATAAATATGAACACAATTAAGTTTTATATTTTACATTTGTTTCAAACACCATAAATATGAGAATTTTAGCCACGAAAAAGATACTGATTGCCGCTTCTTTTTTTAGTTTTTACAACATCACAGCTTTGGCTCAGTCCGCAAATATTAACATAAATCAGGATGAAAAAATTCCAAAACTTCTGGAACTAAAGACAGAAATGTCCAAAGAAAATAAAATAGGCGACCGCTATAAAATTCAGCTATTTTACGGAGACAATAATGAAGCCAGTGAAATTTATAAAAAGTACACCAGCCAATTTGAATATCCGGCAATGATCGATTATGAAACTCCAAATTATAAGGTGTACGTAGGAAATTTCCGAAATCGCTTAGAGGCGGACCGCGCGCTCCTTGTGATCAAACAAGCCTTCCCTGGTGCATTTATTCCGAAGCCAAAAAGGAGATAATAATTGTAGTAGCGCATTAGCGCCTGCATTAAGAGGATTCTTATTTCGAAAAAAGAATTCCTGAAAACAACAAAAGCCTGAAGGTTAACCAACTAAAAAGCCGCATCCATAATGGAGCGGCTTTTTTACCTTTGCAATTAATTATATGTTATTTAAGTTTCTTTTTAACCTCTACTTCTCTAAAGGCTTCCACTACATCACCTTCTTTTATATCATTGTAGTTCTTAACCTGTAATCCACAATCATATCCTTTAGAAACTTCTTTCACGTCGTCCTTAAAGCGTTTTAGCGAGGCTAGTTCCCCGGTAAATACCACAACTCCATCACGAATAAGCCTTATGCCGGAACTTCTGTAAATTTTTCCAGATGTAACCATACAACCGGCAATCGTTCCGATTTTAGATATCTTAAAGGTTTCTCGAATTTCAGCAGTACCGGTGATTTCTTCTTTAAGTTCCGGAGACAACATTCCTTCCATAGCGTCTTTAAGATCGTTGATGGCATCGTAGATAATGGAATAGGTCCTGATATCGATCTCTTCCTTATCTGCCACCTGCCTCGCATTTCCTGCAGGACGAACGTTGAAACCTATTATTACCGCATCTGAAGCCGAAGCCAGCAAGACATCACTTTCTGTAATTGCACCAACTCCTTTATGAATGATATTGACCTGAATTTCTTCCGTAGAGAGTTTCTGGAAACTATCGGTAAGCGCTTCCACAGAACCATCCACATCCCCTTTAAGGATAATGTTAAGCTCTTTAAATTCTCCAAGGGCTATCCTTCTTCCTATTTCATCAAGGGTAATATGCCTTTGCGTCCTAACCGTTTGTTCACGTTGTAACTGGGTTCTTTTTGCGGCAATATTTTTGGCCTCACGCTCATCTGTCATCACTTTAAAAGTGTCTCCAGCCTGCGGCGCGCCATCAAGTCCTAAAATGGAAACAGGCGTAGAAGGCCCGGCTTCCTTAACATCCTTGCCACGCTCATCCTGCATAGCCTTTATTTTTCCACTGCTTCTTCCCGCCAACACAAAATCCCCAATCCTTAACGTACCGGCCTGCACAAGAACAGTAGACACATATCCACGACCGCGATCCAGATAGGCTTCCACCACAGTACCTGTGGCAAGTCGGTCTGGATTAGATTGTAATTCCAGGATTTCAGCCTCCAGCAGTACTTTTTCAAGTAACTCCTTTACTCCCATTCCGGTTTTAGCTGATATATCATGGGACTGGATTTTTCCTCCCCAATCTTCTACCAGCAGGTTCATTGCGGCTAATTTTTCCTTAATTTTTTCAGGATTTGCGGTTGGCAAATCAGATTTATTGATCGCGAATACAATAGGTACTCCGGCTGCCTGGGCGTGAGAAATAGCCTCTTTTGTTTGAGGCATTACATCATCATCTGCCGCAATTACAATAATTGCAATATCGGTTACCTGGGCACCACGTGCCCGCATAGCGGTAAAGGCCTCGTGACCCGGAGTATCTAAAAAGGCAATTTTCTGTCCGCCTTCCAGTTCAACACCATAAGCACCAATATGCTGCGTAATTCCACCACTTTCCCCGGCAATCACATTTTCCTGGCGTATATAATCCAGAAGCGACGTTTTACCGTGGTCTACGTGTCCCATTACGGTAACAATAGGGGCTCTTGGTTTAAGATCTTCAGGATTTTCTTCTACCTCCTGAGTGGTTTCCTCTACATCTGCGGTTACAAATTCCAGCTCGTATCCAAATTCTTCAGCAACTATAGAAAGTGTCTCAGCATCCAGTCTCTGGTTCATCGTTACCATCATCCCAAGGGACATACAGGCAGAGATTACTTTGGTAACCGGCACATCCATCATATTGGAAATTTCAGTAACCGTAACAAACTCGGTTACTTTTAATGTTTTGCTTTCCAGTTCCTGTTGTGCAAGATCTTCTTCTGAACGTTGGCGGTGCTGATCTCTTTTCCCTCTTCTGTATTTTGCTCCTTTTCCCTTTCCGGATTTTCCCTGAAGTTTTTCGAGGGTTTCCCGTACTTGCTTCTGCACTTCTTCCTCGCTTGGCTCTTCTTTGGCGATTGGCCTTGAGCGCGGCTTGTTACGCCCTCCTTTTCTGCCAGCTCCGCCAGAAGCACCAGGTTTTACATCTTTACTAATTCTCCTGCGACGTTTTTTACGCTTATCCTTATCGTCTGCAGCTTTTTTATCATCTTTCTTCTTCTCAGGTTTTTTAAACTTGGAAAGGTCAATTTTTTCACCTGTAAAATTAGGCCCTTCAAGTTTTGCGTAGTTCGTTTTAAGCGTATTAGATTCTTCCTCTTTTTCTTTAGGAGCTTCCGTTTTACTCTCTTTTTCCTCTTCTTTTCCAGCAGTCTCTTTAACCGGAGGTGTTTGTTCCTCTTTTGGAGTTTCAGCGGGTGTTTCCTGAGGTTTTGTCTCTTCTTTAGAAGCAGGTGTTTCTGCTTTCTCTTCTTCAGGCTCCGGAGCTTTTGTTTCGGCCGCGGGCTGTTCGGCTTTTTCAGGCTCTTTTTCCTTTTCAGTTTCAGGTGGATCCTGTGTTCCAGGTTTTTTATCAAGATCTATTTTTCCAACCTTTTTGGGGCCGGAAAGTTTTGCTCTTGCAGAAACAACTTCTTCCTCTTTCTCCTTTTTATCTTCAGCCTTGCGTTTATCTTCCAATTCCTTTTCGCGGGCCAAACGAATTTCTTCCTTCTCTTTCCTCTTTTCCTCTCCTACTTCTTTGGAAGCCACCTTTTTGCTCTTATCGGTTTGAAATTCGTCAAAAAGCACCTGATAGGTTTCAGGGGAGATTTTGGTAGTGGGACGCGCTTCAATCTCGTGGCCCTGGGAATTCAAAAATTCCACAGCCCGATCCAACGAAATATTGAATTCGCGTAGTACCTTGTTTAATCGCATTGTTTTTGCTTCAGCCATAAATTGCCCTCTAAATTAACCTCTTTTTGTTTATTATAAAAAAATGTTCCGAATTCAAAGCTTTGTTATTCCTCAAACTCTTCCCGCAATACCTGGAATACCGCTCTCACGGTTTCTTCTTCAAGATCTGTACGTCGCACAAGATCATCTACATCCTGTTCCAAAATACTTTTTGCAGTGTCCAGGCCTATTTTAGAAAATTCGGCAATTACCCAATCTTCAATTTCATCTGCAAATTCGCTTAGCTCTACATCTTCCTCTACACCCTCTCTAAAAACATCTATTTCAAACCCTGTAAGTTGCCCTGCAAGCCTTATGTTGTGACCTCCACGCCCAATGGCTTTGGAAACCTCTTCCGGTCTTAGCATTACCTCAGCCCTTTTATTCTCTTCATCTAATTTAATAGAAGTAATTTTAGCGGGGCTAAGGGCTCGGGTGATAAACAACTGGTCGTTATTGGTATAGTTAATTACATCTATATTTTCATTCCCCAGTTCCCGCACGATACTATGAATTCTGGATCCTTTCATTCCCACACATGCTCCTACAGGATCTATCCTGTCATCATAAGAATCTACAGCTACTTTGGCCTTCTCTCCGGGAACCCTCACCACTTTTTTAATAGTGATAAGGCCATCAAAAACCTCTGGGATTTCCTGCTCAAAAAGCTTTTCAAGGAATCCGGGAGCGGTACGGGACATAATAATGGTTGGTTTGTTCCCTTTAAGCTCCACACTTTCAATAACCCCCCTCACATTTTCTCCTTTTCTGAAAAAGTCTGAAGGAATCTGCCTGTCTTTTGGCAGCACAATTTCATTGCCTTCATCATCCAGTAAAATTATTGCTCGATGCCTGATGTGGTGAACTTCTGCATTATAAATTTCTCCTTCAAGCTCTTTAAACTGCTTGTAGATATTGGTATTATCGTGTTCATGGATTTTAGAAATCAGGTTCTGCCTTAAGGCAAGGATAGCCCTTCTTCCCAAATCTTTTAATTTCACCTCTTCAGAAACATCTTCACCCACTTCAAAGTCTGGCTCTATTCTTCTGGCCTCGCTCAGCGAAATTTCCTGGTTAGGATCTTCCACCTCCCCATCAGCAACCACTACGCGGTTTCTCCAGATTTCAAGATCTCCTTTATCAGGGTTTACAATAATATCAAAATTATCATCTTCTCCATACTTTTTCTTCAAAGCATTCCTAAAAACATCTTCCAGGATCGCCATTAAGGTAACCCGATCTATTAATTTATCATCTTTAAATTCTGAAAATGACTCTATCAAGGCGATATTTTCCATATCAATTTTTGATTAAAATGTTATCATAACTTTAGCTTCCACAATACCAGAATATGGCACAACCGCTTCCTTTTCCACTGTGTGCTTTCCTTTGCCCACAGGTTTTGGTTCACGCGTTTTCCACTTCAGGTAAATTTCCTCATCATCTGCATTGGTTAAAGTACCTTCAAATGTATCATCGTTGGTCTTTACCTGCAATTTACGTCCTATATTTTTTTTGTATTGCCGGGGCAGGCGCAGCGGTTCGGCAACCCCCGCAGAGGTTACTTCCAGAGAGAAATCTTCTTCCTCCCTGTCCAGATTGTGTTCTATGCTACGGCTCACTTCTATACAGTCATTTACCGAAATCCCCTGGTCACCATCAATAACAACTCTAATATTATTATTACCGCTAATGTCAAGACTTATTAAAAATAAAGAATTATTTTTTTCGAAAGCCTCATTCAGCAATTTTTCTACTTTCTCCTGCAACATACTATTATAAAAAGAGGGGACTTTTCGTCCCCTCGCTGTACTTTTTAGTTTCAACGATGCAAATATAATAATAAATTTGGAGATAGAAAACCGCTTACTCAATGATAATTTATTCGTAAATTTATGATAATAAAATACTTCCTATCACGCTAAGTCCGGGCATTATGAAAAAAATTCTCGTCCCTACCGATTTTTCAGACCAGGCTGAAGTTGCCTTAAAGGTTGCCGCCGGCCTGGCGAAAAAGTTTAACAGCGAAATTTACCTGCTTCACATGCTGGAGTTGCCGCTTCAACTAATTGATCCTGTAGAAGGCAGTGCTTCACGAAACCTGCCGGAATCTATTTTCTTTATGAAACTGGCCCACCAGCGTTTTGCAAAACTCATGCAGCGCCCTTATTTAAAAACGATCAAAGTTCATGAGACCGTACAGTTTCACCAGGCTTTTGAAGGGATAAAAGATTTTAGTGAAGAAATTAATTGCGACCTTATAGTTATGGGGTCCCATGGCGCCAGCGGATTTAAAGAGATGTTTATAGGTTCCAATACAGAAAAGGTGGTACGGTCTTCCCAAATTCCAGTCCTGGTAATAAAAAATCCCGAGGCCGGGTTAGACACCACGCACTTTGTGTATGCCACAGATGCTGAAGCTTCTACTATGCATACCGCACAAAAAGCCGCAGGTTTTGCCAAAACCCTGGGGGCAGATTTCCATCTTTTGTATATTAATACTCCCAATGAGTTCCTAACTTCAAAAGAAGCCGGTGAACGCCTTATAAGAGTAGCGAAAGAAACAGGAACCCAGCCTCAATTTCATATCTATAATGACGTGAGTGTGGAAAAAGGGATCCTTAACTTTGCTGCCGAAAACAATTTTGGCTTAATAGGCATTGGAACTCATGGTAGAAAAGGCCTTGCTCATTTCTTTAATGGAAGTATTAGTGAGGACCTCGTGAACCATGCCCGCAGGCCTGTGGTCACTTTTAAAATTTAAATGATTGTTTTTAAAGCACCTTTTCTCACAAATACCCAAAGGTAGTTCCAGAAAGATTTTGTCTGGTCACGGGAAACCTGCACATCTTTAAAATCCTTCTCGGCATCAGTAGTATTTTTAACGAACACATTGGCAATTGCCGAAAGAAATCCATTTTTGTCCTGTCCATTATTTTTTAACACCTCTACCTTAAAATCCTCATAAGCCAGCTCCAGATCTCCCCCTGCCTGATCGTCATCCCCGGAAAAATCAAAAACAAGATCTCCTATAGCTCCGGAAACCTTTACATTCATTGCCGGCGTTAGAAATTCGTTAATTTCATTACTATCTAAATGACCCATATTCCCAGACATACTAAAATGATCTGAAACATCACTTACATCAAATTCCCAATGTACCTTTAAAGAGGCTTTTTGGTAAAGCTGGGTCTGCACATCAATCTGGGTTTTTGGAAAATCTGGCTTATCCATGCCTATATTAGTAAGATTGTAAACAGAAGCATAAAGATTGGAAAAGTCTACCGTCCCGGCAGGACGATCTTCCCGAAGTTTTTGAGTGTAATTGATGTAAGCCCTATTAATTTCAAGGCTGTCAACACCCACTTTTACTGGCAGCTCACGCAATAACTGACTGTACAAGTGTTTGGTGCGGGGATCATCCGGTGGCCGTTTATCCCTGTATATTATCAGCGAAGCATCATTAAGTTCCATATACGGATTCTGGAACTGAAGACTATCATTTTTTATCTTCCATGAAAAATTGTTCATTATAATCTCTCCTATAGTAAGATCATACCTGTCCTTCTCGTATGGTATGTGGCGCTGATGCTCTACCTTAGTATATTTAGGGATCATTTTAATGTTGCTTATATGAATATTTCCTTCTTCAGCAGTTATGGACCCTACGGTTAAGGTATGAAGATCATTCATCTGAAAAAACAGCGAATCACTTTTTACACTGTAAGCTTTATACGTAAAAGGAACAGGACCTTTAAGCGTGTTCTTATTTACAGAAACCTCCTGAAGGTTAATATTACTGAAAGTTGTATATAATTTTGGCACGGAATCTCCCTGAGATAATTTTAAATCGCCATTGTTTAAAACAAGGTTTTTAATTAAAATATCCTGATTAAAAGCTTTATTATTTTTTTCTTTTGAAGCCGAAGAATCCCCAGACCTGGTCATAAGGATTACATGTGGCTCTGTAATTGTAAAATCCCCCACAACAATTTTATTGCTAAACAAATACTTCATAATATCTATGCCCTGGAGTTCTGCACGAGCCACGCTAATTTTTTTACCATTTATATCTAAATTTACCTTATTAATAGTTGCACTTTTATTTAAAAGGCTCACATCCAGGTTTTCATAGGAAGACTGGGTTTGGGATAAAGCATTTTCCAGACCTTTTTTTAATTTATTTTCAGCAACATTATTTAAGATTAAAAGGAGAAGTACAATAAATACGAGGACTCCCCCTATAATACTTATTGTTTTTTTAGATTTTTTCAAGCTTGATCGAATTGGTTTAGGTTAAAATCCAATTTACAATATATAGCGTTGGTGTGGCGGCAATTAGGAATTTTTAACTTACCTGTTGTTGCCAGGTAATGATGTTGTTAAATTTTAGTCAAACTATTTAAAGGCTGTAAAAATTAGATGTTTTTGATTGTATCTTTGCAACAAACCTGAATACCAGATGCTACTAAAATTAAGTATAAAAATTTGTTTTATTGCCGTAGAAATTTTTCTTGGTTTCTACAGTATTATACTTAGTGACAGCCTTCTAGTGAAATTTATTTTCTTTGTGGTAACTGCTATAATGATTGCTTTCGCGGTGACTAAAGTGGTGGATAAACTACTTCCTGCCGATAAAGATTATATTTCGCCACAAACCCCGGAGCAACTGGAAGATAAATAATTCCAAACTTACTTCCACTTTTAGATTTACCTGTTTATTTTAGTCCTTATGACGCTTACCTGCATTTCAGACACGCACAATAAACATCACGAACTTATTTTACCCAATGCTGATGTTCTTGTACACGCGGGGGATTTTACCGAAAGAGGCACAAAAAAAGAAACTGAAGATTTTTTAAGCTGGTTTGCTTCGCAGCCACATAAGCACAAAATAGTTATTGCAGGCAATCATGATTTTTATTTTGAAAAAGAATTAAATCCGGAGAAACTTATTCCCAAAAATGTACATTACCTGCAAAACACCGGTATTTTAATTGACAACTTTTTCTTTTGGGGATCTCCCGTAACACCTGGTGATACAAAATGGGCCTTTAGCAGGGCACGCGGCCAGGAGATTAAAAAATACTGGGATCTAATACCACCCGAAACAAATATACTTATTACCCATACTCCTCCGTATAAAATTTTGGATGTTTTAGATAACGGTACTCATATTGGCTGCGAGGAACTAAAAAAGAAATTAAAATACCTAAAGGTAAAATTGCACATTTTTGGTCACCTGCACGACTCCTACGGATCTGTACAAGCGGCTGAAACCCTATATGTAAATGCCAGCTGCCTGGACCAGCGATACCGCAGCATTAATCCTCCCATTACCTATAGCATTTAATTTCTTAACACTTATATAATCCCTGGTGCTGCCGAGTTAAATATTTATTAAGTAATGCTTAATTACCTTTTTTTTAACACCAAATAAGCTTTCTCATAGTAACTTAGCAGCCGGATCTAAAGAGAAAATACAACTAATTAAGATTATGAATAGCACCTATACACCTACAGAATTAATAGAGGAGGTTAAAAATCTTATTTCTTTTAGTATTTCTAACCTGGAGGCGGAAAAATCGAATTTTACGATTATGCACAGAGCGATTATCAAAAAATATTTTGAGGCTAAAAACGTAAAAATTGATTACAACAAGCAACTGGTGGAAATGCAAATTCCTGTTGGAAAAAAGAAATATACCAGTATTACATTTGAATGCCAGGATATCGAGAGATTCCTGAAAGCCTGCCTTAAACAAGATGAAAAAAATCTGTATTTTTATCAGGATTTGCTCTCTCACTATAATGTGATTGTAGCAGCATAAAACAAAACTCCGGCACCACCGGAGTTTTTTATTGTTTCTTTATAAATAAAGATTCTCCAATTTCCTTCAGTTTTGCCATACTCACTGGCTTACTAACAAATTCATGTATTTCCTGATACGTTCGGGTTTTTTCAATATCAGAATGAGCTATAGAAGAAGTAACCAGATATATCCGGGTTTCTTCAGTAAAACCTGGCCTTAATTTCCTCATATTTTCTATAAACTGCCACCCGTCTACTTCTGGCATATTAATGTCCAGCAAAATAACATCAGGCAGAGGTTTCTCTAAATCCTGAAAATCCTGTAAAGCACTTACTGCACTACAATATCTTTTTTTCTCATCAAAAAAACCAACCCTTCCAATTACCTTATGCATAATCATTTGATAAATTTCATCATCATCTATTACGCAAATACTCCTCTTCCCCATCATTTAAACATTATTTTAAAAGTTGTTCCTACACCCACTTTACTTTTTACCGTCACTTCTCCACCCATTGCATGTATTTGATTGCGGGCCATAAAAAGACCAATACCCCTCGAGCCTTCCCTTTTTGTAAAGGTTTTATAGAGCCCAAATAACTTTCCAGAGTTCTTCTTCATATCAATTCCTATTCCATTATCTGAAATTTCCAGAACCCATTTGCTGTTTTCAAGATACCCGTGAACTACCATTTCTGGTGTACGCCTGGTATCTCTGTAGCGCAGCGCATTGGTAAGAAAATTAAGCAAGACGCTTTCCATATAGGCTGCATTAAATGCCACCACCATCTCTTCAGGAACCTTGACCACCACCCGGGCGTTTAAAGATTTTATCTGAGACTTTAGAACTTCCAGCGCTTTTTTAAGACAGGTATTTACTGCCAGCTCTTCCACTTTAAGGTTAAGGTCTGTATGGATGGAAACCACATCATTTAAATCATACAAGGAGTTGTTTAAAGCGTTGCATACTGTGAATAGCAGATTCATATAGGTTTTACGTTCCTGCTCACAACAGGAAGTATTATAAAGATGAAGCAGCGATTCCAAATTAGTGGTATGAGACCTTAAATTATGAGAGACGATATAGGAAAAATTAAGGAGCCTGGCGTTTTTCTCCATTAGCATTTGATAAGAGTTTTTTAAATGCATTTCGGCTTCCTTTTTTTCGGTAATATCTCTCAGGTTAATTATAAATCCATTAATATTTTCCTCCTTAATACAATTGGTAATTGTAGATTCTGCCCAAAGCCATTTTCCATTTTTAGTTTTTGCACGCGCCACTGCACCCGCACAGGGAATTCCGGGATTATGATATATAAATTTCATTTGCTCCCGTATATTTTCCAGGTCGTCCTGATGCAGAAGGCTTGCAACATTTATCTGTAACAATTCTTCATCATTATAGCCCGTGATTCTTTTAAGTGCAGGTGAAAAGTAAGTAAGTTGCCCCTCCTTATTTAGGATGAGAATAACATCATGCGAATTTTCCACCAAAGCACGAAAACGCCTTTCCTTCTCTTTTAGTTTTTGCTGGGCCTGCACTCTCGCAGAAATATCTTCTACCAGAGCAATATGTGTGGTAGGTTCTTCCCCCGTCTCCCACAGAGGCGAAACGGTTAATTTTGTCCAGATATAATCCCCGTTTTTCTTGGCAAGCCTGTTTTGCTGGCTATACCCCCGCCTTTTATTACTACTAAGCTCAGCCATTAATCTCTTATTCTCCTGAATGTCCAGGGGATGTGAGATCTTGCTGTATTCCATATTTACCAGCTCTTCATTAGAATAACCCAATTGCTCCTGTAACTTTTTGTTTGATTGCAGCAATCTTCCGGTTTTGGAATCTACCCATGCCATACCAATGGCCGCCTGATTAAATATGGTCTGGAACTTCAGCTCATTTTTTGCCATCTCCTTTGCCTGGTTTTCCAGTAGCACCTGTAATCTTGCTGGTTGCCTGGCCAGTAAATACGCTAACCAACCCAAAAATACAGACACAAAAAAAAGTAATATGGCTATAGGAAACTGTGCCTCCAAAATATGATGGTTATTTAAAGGGGCTACATAAATTCTCCAGTCTCCTTCAGGAAGGGTTATTTCTTCTGAATATGAATTGCCCATATTCGCTATTTCAGGCAGAAAAAATGTTTCTGTGCCCGTTTCCGGGTTTACCTTACCAAATTGAATTGCAAATTTACTGGCTCCAAGATGCTTAATCCCAGACTGCTCCAGCAGGTTATCCAGATAGATGATCACCGCTGAAAATCCCCAGAATTCATTCTTTATAAATACCGGTAAACGGCCAATAACAGCTATTCCGCCCTGTTTTAACTCTAATGGACCGGCAAAATACATCTTCTTTGTGTCTATAGCTTTAAAGGCCTCTTTATTTACCTCCGGATCCTGCAGAATGTTGTAATTAAGAGCATCTTTATGCTCCTCAAAAGGGTAGACTTTTTTTATAACCCCTCCCGGGACCATTTGTACCGCATCTATATTAGGGTTATTATCTACAATAGGGCCGGCTATTTCTTCAAAATCTGAAACATTCCCATCTTTATCTACTTGTAGTGCCAAAGAAAGGGCCGCGGCATAACTGTATGCCAGGGATTGCTCAATATTTTGCTCTATAAGGTTACTTATAGCCGACGTTTCCTGTTCTTCCTCTTTTAAAGCTAAATGAAAACGTTGCCAAAGAATAAAAAATCCAAGTGCGGTAAAAAAGAGGAATGTAATAACCCCGGCAGCAACCGGCCTCTTTATAAGAGGGGGAGAGAAGTAGGGTACATGATTTTTTTTCATAAGGCTTGGGGCTCACCTAAAAAGGATTAGAAAAAAAATTCTAATTCTTGGGCGCAATATACAAAAATCATGCACACCTAAGTTTCAGATTAAATTGGGGCGGCGGAGTAATCATTTGCTAATACCTCTGGAGCTTTCCTGGACAAGCCTGTACATAAAATCTGGCCAAAGCTGATTATCGTCATAATTTTCCCGGCATTCCTGCCTCAAATTTGTATCAAATAAAAACAGGAAACCATGAATACTTTTAAAAACTATTGGTTGGCAGCAGGAAGCTTTCTTCTCATGATAATTTCAGTTTCAACAACCGCACAAACATTCAACGTAAAAAAAACAGGTTCCAATATGAAGATTGAAGGCACTTCCAATATCCACGATTGGGAAATAGAAGCCGAGGATTTTGAAGGAACACTTACTGCCGAATTAAAAGATGGCCAGTTAACTCAAATTAAAAATCTTGAATTTACCGTAATAGCAGAAAGCCTAAAAAGCGGTAAAGGTGCAATGGACAAAAACACCTATAAGGCTTTGGAAACAGATAAGCACAAGAAAATCACTTATACCCTCAACAAAGTCAAGAATATAGATTGTACCTCTAGCGAAAAATGCGTGGTGACCACCAGCGGGTATCTAACAATTGCAGGAACAAAAAAACCTGTAGACATCACCTTTAACGCAAAATTAGGCCAAAGTAAGATCGTGCTCTCAGGCAGTGAAAAAGTAAAAATGTCTGAATATAAAATTGATCCGCCAACAGCCATGTTTGGCGCTATCACCACCGGTGACGAAGTGAAGATTAAATTTCAAACAACATTTTCTAAATAACTATTTCAACCTTTTAAAATAAACTAAAATGAAAAATCTACTCAAATATTTAGGTATTGCAATTGCCCTGTTTTTTGGAATGCAAATGCAGGCTCAGGAAAATAATCTATGGAACAGGGATTTACCCAACTTTAGATATCCAGACCAAAGAGGCCTTGACACTTTTGAACCTCACAAGGATACTTTAACAGATTTTAATGGAATAAACGTTCGCGTGGGAGGTGCTTTTGCACTTCAGTTCCAGGCCATAGATCAGGAAAATTCGGGTAATACCGCCACTCCCGCTTTGGCCGATGTTGGCGATAATTTTAACCTTGCCACCGCTAACCTGGATTTTGATGTGATGCTTTATGATGGTGTGAGGTTACACCTTAGAACCTATCTGTCTTCTCAACACCACAATGAAACTTACGTAAAAGGCGGTTACCTTCAAATAGACAAGCTGGACTTTATAAGTAAAGGTTTTGCTGAAGGCCTTATGGATCACATGAGGATCAAGATTGGACACATGGAAAATAACTATGGCGATGCGCACTTCCGCAGGACAGATAATGCCATGGCACTTTACAACCCTTTTGTTGGAAACTACTTAATGGATAGTTTTACTACTGAAGTTGGTGTGGAAGTATATTATTTTAACAATGGATTTTTGGGAATGCTTGGCGCTACCAACGGCAAATTGAACCAAAATGTTACTAATCCAGGTAATACAAGCCCCTCTTTACTGGCAAAAATTGGATACGATAAAAATTTTACCGATGATTTCAGGTTCAGGTTAACCGGGTCTATATACCACACCAACCAAACCTCAAGCGCATATCTTTACAGCGGTGACCGTGCAGGATCACGCTACTACAGCCTAATGACGACTCCTGAAGGCGCCGGTGACGGCTTTAGATCTGCCAGGGTAAACCCAAACCTTAAGAATGAACTTACCGCTGTTATGATTAACCCGTTCTTAAAATTTGGCGGACTTGAATTCTTCGGAATCTACGAAAGGGCTTCAGGAAAACTTTCCGCTGAAGCAGATCAAAGAACCTGGAACCAGTATGCAGGTGAATTGATCTACCGCTTTGGAAATACTGAAAACTTTTATATAGGAGGACGTTACAATTCTGTAAACGGAGAACTGGAAAGTGGTGAAGATGTAACTGTTAACCGTTACAACCTGGGTGCCGGCTGGTTTATGACCAAAAACATCCTTAGCAAGATTGAATATGTAAACCAGGAGTATAACGATTTTCCTACAACAGATATCCACAATGGAGGTAAGTTTAATGGAGTAGTGTTTGAAGCAGTCATCAGCTTCTAAAAAAAATTGAATTAGCCAAAAGCGGGGGGACATTTGTCTCCCCACATTTATTAAAATTCTTCCCAAAATCGCTGCCCGTTAAAGCAAACTTAAAAACTGAAGCTATGAAAAACGCAATTTTATTATTTCTTCTTGGCCTCGCTACCTCAACCTGCTTTTCCCAGCAACAATATGAACAAAAAACTGTACAGATCCTTCCGGAAAGCGTTTTGAATATAAGTGGCGACACCAACATTAGCGCCTTCCACTGCGAGTTTGACACTTCGCTGCTCAAGGGGAAACATGAATTTCAATATTCTGAAGAAACCGGAAGTATTTATTTTAAAAATGCTGTATTAAATTTGGAAAATAAGGGCTTTGACTGTGGCAACAGGGCGATTAATAAAGATTTTAATGCCCTTATGCAAACCGAAAAATATCCCGGCATAAAACTGGAGCTTAAAAAAGTTTCTTTTGATCAAGAAGATAATGCAATGGCAAGGGTAAATATTATAAT
The DNA here is from genome assembly GCF_041679265.1 of Autumnicola aciditolerans. Classification (NCBI taxonomy): domain Bacteria; kingdom Pseudomonadati; phylum Bacteroidota; class Flavobacteriia; order Flavobacteriales; family Flavobacteriaceae; genus Autumnicola; species Autumnicola aciditolerans. The sequence goes on along the minus strand of NZ_JBGFSM010000009.1, from coordinate 120,673 downwards.
GGCCGGAATTGAAAAAAACTATATTATACCGGTAACAATTATAAATTGCCCCACTCCCAATTATAAAGGGAGTCTCCACCTAAACATCAAAGATTTTGGATTGGAACCTCCAAGAAAATTTTTCGGATTAATTGTAATTAAAGACGATATAGAAATTAATTTCAATCTTGTGGTAAAGCCACAAAAATAAAGAGGAACCTCAATTCTCAGCTTCAGAAAAAATTAAATTAACAGGATAAAGAGAGCGCCCATTTTCCCGCATAGAAATATTGATTTTTCGTATTTTTAGATGTAAAAGTTTTTAAAAAGCCGTACTCGATTTTTATCAGTTTTCGGCATTTTTATTAAAATTCAGTTGTTATGAAAAGTAAGTTCAGCGAGATTATAAATGATGAAAAACCAGTGCTGGTAGATTTTTATGCCGACTGGTGCGGCCCGTGTAAAACACTTGCTCCTATTCTAAAAGATGCCAAAGCTTCTTTGGGAGAAGAAGTGAAAATCGTGAAAATAGATGTGGACAAAAATCAGGAGCTGGCGGGAAAATATCAGGTAAGAGGCGTGCCCACCATGATTTTGTTTAAACAAGGGCAACAGCTATGGAGACAAAGCGGCGTCCTGCCCAAAGATGAAATTATAAAAGTGGTACGTTCACATTCCTGAATTTCACCTTATTAAACATATACAAATACGGCTTAATATGATTACAGTCATATTTTAGCCAGGGCTTTCATGGTAATTTTACGTGGTAATTAAAAAAGAAATATCATGAAACTCTATCAGGACTTTGTAGCTAACTTTCAGGAATCCTATTATGGATATGTGAGTGCGGGAATAATTATTTCCAGTTGTATGGGCGCCGTTGCCGCGATGATGATTTTAATGAACGGCCACACTTTGACGAATATGATCCAACTGTTTTTTGTAGTCGTTGTATCTATGGGTTTTAACGCTGCGGTACTGGCACAACTAAAAGCCAAGCACGTGGTAAACTCTTTTATAGCCAGCTGCCTTTTAAGTGCAATATTAATCGCTTTAAATGTACCCCTGTAATGAACAGAGACCTTAGGGACAGGAAAGACGTACATTATTTAATATCTTCCTTTTATAATAAAGTAAGGAAGAACAGGGAAATAGGCTACTTTTTCAATAACAGTATTAAAGATTGGGACGCACATCTTAATAAACTTACTGATTTTTGGGAAAGTAACCTTTTCTTTACCGGAAGTTACAAAGGAAATCCTCAATTTGCGCATGTAAAAGTAGACCATGATAATCATAATAAAATAAATGAATATCACTTTGGGATCTGGCTAAACCTTTGGTTTGAAACAATTGATGAAAACTTCAGCGGAGCACTGGCCGAAAGGGCAAAACACAATGCCAGAAAAATGTCTACGCACCTTTACCTGAAGATTTTCAGCAGTAGGCCAAAATAAATACTAGTTTTCCTTCTTAAAAATTACGGACATTTCTTCAGCTTAGTAAAAAATAGAGCCCCGCTATTAGAAAAGGCTTATTTCGCTTCTGAATAAAAGTAGTGAAATGTGGTTCGCTATTCGTGAAGCACAAGAATGGGAAGCTGATTATCTATTGTTGAGCAAAGGCCGTAGCGGGTATGAAGCAACCGGTCACAAACATTAAGATTTTTTCCCAGGACCACTATAATATCAAACTTATCCTGTATTTCCAACAAAACATCCCTGCTAAAAATTGCCGGTGCTGCCATATCTACATAATCTACCGTGGCACCGTTAAGCATTCCTGGCAGGCTATGGGATACCGCCTTTTTCTTAAGGGATCGCGGTGAATTTTCTTCTATTTCAAGTACGGTCATATTGGTATCCTTAACAAAACTGCAGTTTTTGATGAGCTGGTAGATTTTTTCTTCAGTTAAAACCGAATAATCTATTGGCAGAATACTCGTTTTTGGCTTTTTGTATTTTTTGCTTCCAGGCACCGCCACAATATTGCACCTTATTTTTCGCACCACCTCATAAGCGTGGTTTCCCAGAAGAGGATGGTGACGGGCATCAAGGCTTACTGCGCCAATAAAAATTAAATCGATTTTCTTTTCATCAACGCACTTTCGCACGGCGTTAATAAGATTATCTGAAGATAATATACTGTGAAACTCCTGATTTGGATTTTTGGTATGCCGTTTAAAAAGTGTTATACTTTTGTGCAATTTTCGGGATATATCCAGCATTTTTTGCTCCAGCACATCTGGCGCCGCTTTATTAAAATCGATATCCTGAATATTGAGGACATAAATCTGGCCAGGGGTACTGCCAAGGAAATCCAGGGCATATTTGCCTGCATTATCCGACACTTCTGAAAAATCAGTCAGGATTAGTACATTCATCACATCTGGTTCAAGTAATTTATACAAAATTATACGAACCATTCCCCGTGAAAAATGACCAATATCAGTTCCGGGAATTTTTTGAAAAACCTAAACTACGCTTTTTAAAGCCTGGGAATCGAGCAATTTAATATTCCGCCCTTCTATTTCTATCATGCCTTCCTTTTTAAAATCTGAAAGTGTCCTGATAAGGCTTTCGGGAGCCATTCCGGCTACTCCCGCAAGATCTGCCCGGGAAATCCTGATGCTTTTTAACGGATGCTTTTTAATTTTTTCAGCAAACAATAAAATAGTATTCGCTGTTTTTTTACGCACCGATCCATAAGCCATTCCCATTAATTGTTCTTTTAAGCCAGATAAGCTATTGCTTAACACCTCTACCAGCTGTAGCGTAACCCGCCCGTTATTTGTTAAAATCTTATGCAACTCTTCTTTGGAGATGGCATATAGCCGGGTATCTTCCATTGCGGTGGCAAAATCTTTATAAGGTGTTGCGCTGTTAAAAGACATGTTTCCAAAGAAGTCGTCTTCCTTAAAAAGCTCTGTAATTAATTCTTTCCCCTGGCTATCCATTCTATGCGCTTTTACCACTCCACGGTTTACAAGGTAAAAATAGTTGGATTGCTTACCCGGTTCATAAATATTTTCGCCTTTCTTAAATTCCAGCAATTCATAATTGCCCATAATGCTACGCAGGTCTTCTATCCCCTTTAGGTTGGTATCCCCGGCAACGGGTGCGGTTTGCTTTTTCTCTTTTTTGAAGGAATTAAGGATAGAAACTTTAGCCAGCCTGCTTTCTATGGCGCTAAGCAGGTCTTCCTCTTCAAAAGGCTTGGTAAGATAATCATCTGCCCCCAGGTCCATCCCCTTACGAATGTCTTTATGCTCTGTTTTTGCTGAAAGAAATATAAATGGGATATTAATGGTTTCCTCACTTTTGCTCAATTCCTGCAGCACGCCATAACCATCCATTTCTGGCATCATAATGTCACACACTATAATATCAGGGAGGTTTGCTTTTGCCTTTTCCACTCCCTGCCTGCCGTTGGAGGCCGTAAGCACATCATAATCTGATAGTTCCAGAAGTTCCGCTGTGTTTTCTCTTACGGTAACATCGTCTTCTATTAGCAATACTTTTTTCATAGTGGCGTTTCTTGAATTTACGTATTATTTTAGGATAGGAACTTTTACCGTAAATGTGGTGCCTTCGTTTTGTTTACTTACAAAATTGATGCTCCCCCCGAGATTTTCCAGGTGGGTTTTGGCAATATTTAAACCTATTCCCGTGCCCTGGTCCAAAAGGGCGTTCTCTGCCCTAAAGTAGCGTTCAAAAATATGTTTTTGATCTTTTTCAGGAATTCCTATTCCCTGGTCTTTTACCTCAAAACAAACCTGGTGATCTTCCGCGTTAACTTTAAAGCTAATCAGCGTATCTTCAGGAGAATATTTAATCGCGTTACCCAGGAGATTGGAAAGAATAAGTTCCAGTATCTTTTCATCCTGGTAGAGCATCCTGTCTTCAATATCTTTAGGATAAATAATTTCCTGCCCGTGCTTTAAGGTAATATTTGCATTATAAACCACCTCATTAATTAGCCTTTTAAGGCTAAAGGAAGTGTATTTATACTGGCCTTTGCCAGTTTCAAGACGTTCAATGGACAGAAAATCATTAAGGATATTATTTAAATAATGCACTTTGTTCCTTATGGTGCCAAGGTGTTTCTCACGTTTCTCCTGTTGTTCCCCCCTGGTATATTTTTCAGCCAGGGTAGCTGAAGTGAGAATCCCGCTAAGAGGGGTTTTAAATTCATGGGAAACAAGGGAAAGAAACTTGGTCTTGAGCTCGTTTAATTCTTTTTCCTTCTGAAGGGCATCTTTTATTTTGCGCTCGGCCGCTTTCCGCTTCTGAATTTCATCTTCCAGGTCCAGGTTTAGTTTTTGCAGCTTTTTAACGCTTTCCTGCAATTCTTTAGTCCGTACCTGGATTTTATCCTCCAGCTGGGTGTTGAGTTCTGTTATTTGCCGCTGGGTTTCTTTACGTATGCTAATATCTATAATTAAAGACATTACATACTCCTCCCCGTCTATAACAAAAGGATTTAAGCCGGCCTCTACGGGAAATTCTGTTCCGTCTTTTTTAAGGCCGTATAAATCCCGCCCATGCCCCATTTGCCTTTTTTCACTGTTTTTAAGGAAATGCCTAAAATGTTTGCCATGATCCTGGCGGTAATTACGGGGAATCAAAAAGTTTAGCGGCTGCCCCAAAAGCTCACCCTCTTTATAACCAAACATGTGTTCTGCCGGCTTGTTTGCCGCAATAACGGTTTGTGAAGAATCTACTACTATAATCCCTTCTGAAGCTGCCTCAAACAGCACATTGAAAACATTTTTATTCCTGAAAAAATCTTTTTTTTCCACCGGGATTAAATTTCTCACGAAAATACAAAAGCTATGGCAAATAGAGAATCAATCTTAAAAATTCCGCACCAATGTCCACTCACGCTTTTTTACAACTGAAATTTCTGTGCTGAAATATACCGGCAAGATATTTGGCAATTTTGAGCTGTTTTTTTTGATTTTAAACCTGGCATCCCAAGCACCTGAAACTTCAATCGTTTTCGATGTAAAAACCTGAAATTTATTGGTTTAAGAACTGACAACCGTCATATTTCCCGCAGCATTTCACCGCTATATTTATATCCATATTAAAGGCTTTTTCAGAAGCAACCTGTTCAATACTTTAAATCTTCTTGTCATGAAAAACGTGCTTATTCCTTTCGATTTTTCCAAAGCTTCCGTGAACGCTTTGGATTATGCGGTTGAATTTTCAGCCAAAGACCCATCTGTTCTCCTCTATCTTCTTCATATAAAAGATAAAGATGCCGACGAGAAAAAAATTGAGCATAAACTGGAAAAAGCAATTTCCAAATACCACAAGCCATTAGCTCCAAAAATAAAGTCCCTGGTTCGTGGCGGAAAATTAATTCCTTCCATACTGGAAATCCAGGAGCAACTGGAAATAGACCTGGTGATAATGGGCACAAAAGGAGCAGAACCAAATGAAGAGAGCATTGCCACAAGAACCTCCAAATTTGTTCAGGAAGCAGACCTTCCGGTGCTGGTAATCCCTGAAAAAGCAAAACCCTTTAGACTTAAAACCATCATTCTCACCCTTGGGAAAGAAAAAATAGCCGATAAAGATGCTTTGTACACTTTACTGGAAGTCTCCCGAAGATTTGGAGCTGAAGTGCATATTCTCACCATCGATAAAGAAAAGACAGCAATGGGATATTCTGAAGATGATGAGAGCAATGAAAACACCCTCCAATACTTCCTGGAGATGTTTTATTCCCACCACTCTTTTCTTGAAAATGAAGATATAGAAAAAGGAATTATGGAATATCTGGATAACCATAATGTGGATATGCTGGCCATAATGCCTAATACCCATTTAGAGAACGGAGATGCTTCTGAAGGAAGGCTTACCAGGATTTTAACCCTGCATACCCAAACTCCCCTGCTGGTACTCGATTAGTAACTAAATATATGAAACATGTATATCCTGCTAATTATACTGGTAATTACCCTGGGACTGTTTGTTTGGGATAAATATCCCCCAGATGTTGTAGCCTTAATGTCTATGCTGGCGCTGTTCCTTACCGGCATTCTGGACCTTCAGGAAACCCTTAGCGGATTCAGCAATCCAACGGTGATTATGATTGCCGCCCTGTTTATTATTGGAGAAGGCCTTTCCAGGACCGGGTGGACTGCCCTTGCCGGCCAGAAATTTGTTGCCATGGCAAAAAAAAGCACCAATAGGCTGCTGGTGCTAATTACCCTGGGTTCCGGGGTACTTTCGGGTTTTGTAAGCAATACCGGGGCGGTGGCCGCTTTAATGCCCATGACGGTTTCAGCCGCATGGAATGCGGGAACCCTACCTTCAAAATTGCTAATTCCCATGGCTTATGGTTCCAATACAGGAGGATTACTTACTTTAACCGGTACTCCTCCAAATATTATCGTAAGCAATACGCTGGCGCAGAATGGATTTGAAGGTTTTTCCTTTTTTGAGTTCAGCCTTATAGGAGTTCCTTTGCTAATGGTAACATTGTTGTACTTCAGGTTCTTTGGTCACAAACTGCTGCCAGAAAGGTCTTCTGTCGCCCGCCCCGCCAATATAGATTCTGAAATGCATAAATGGATAGAACATTTCAGCATTGGCGAAAACCTTTACCGCCTTAGAATAAGGTCTATGTCCCAGCTTTTAAACACCCGGATTAAGGACTGGAACCTGGAAGATAAGTATAATATTTCTATAGTAAGGCTGCGCAGAAGGCATCCTAAACCCCTTAAAGGAATTCATCCTTATGTGGAGTTTCCTGTTCAGGAAACCAAGCTGCTTTATCATGATATCCTCACGGTTAAAGGCAGTGCAGAAGCGGTAGATAAGCTTATACTCCTGTTCAACCTGGGTATCGTGCCCGGCCCACCAGATGAAAAAGGCTTAAAAGAGGAATTTATCAATCAGGAAGTGGGAATGGCCGAAATGCTGGTGACCCCCGGCTCCAGCCTGGTAGGAGAAAACATTGGGATGGGCCGTTATCTTCAGAAAAACGATATTCAGTTACTGGGGGCAAACCGTGGCAGTAAAGCACTAAAAGAAAATAACATAAAAATCCAGGCCGGGGACGCCCTGCTGATTAGAGGCTCCTGGGAAAATATTGAAAATCTGAAGGCAATGCATGAAAATCTGGTAATTGTGGGCAGCCCGGAGAACATGAGCAAAGACGTAGATGTTTTAGGCACAAAATCTTATATCGCGATGGGAGCATTACTGGCCATGATCGTTTTGCTGGTTCTTGATGTTTTTCCTGGCGCAGTTGCGGCTTTAATTTGCGCCGGGGTGGTAATGCTAACCGGCTGTGTTCCCATTAAAAAAGCCTACAGTAATATTAGCTGGACCAGCGTGGTAATGATCGCCGCCATGATCCCAATGGGTGCCGCCCTTCAAAAAACAGGCCTGGCTCAACTTACCGCCGGGGCTTTGGTAGAGAGCCTTGGGCAGATACATCCAACCGCGCTTCTGGCAGGGTTCTTTTTAGTGACTTCACTATTCAGCCAGGCAATTAGCAATTCGGCTACGGCCATTCTTATGGCCCCAATCGCCCTAATTGCTTCAACAACATTGGAGGTTTCCCCGGCGCCATTTTTAATAACAGTGGCCATAAGCGCTTCTACTGCCTGCCTTACTCCAGTGGCTACGCCAACAAATGCCATGGTTATGTCTGCCGGGAATTACAGGTTTGTAGATTATTTTAAAGTGGGGGCTCCCCTGCTGCTGTTAATGTTTGCCACCACCATCTTACTGGTTCCGGCAATATGGCCTTACTAGAGTAATAACTAACTTAAAATTAATAATATGGAAAATGTTCTAGACCGTCCAAAAGCCAATAATCTCAAAAAGTATGGTTTAAGGGACAATGTGATACAATGGAACCTCAGCGGAGAAGAACTGCAGAAAATCACTATTGAAAAAGGAATGGGCAAAGAAACCCATAATGGCACCCTTGCCGTGAATACGGGAAAATTTACCGGTAGGTCTCCCCAGGACCGTTTTCTTGTCCAGGATGATTATACCTCCAAAGTATGGTGGGGAAAAATAAACAAACCCATTTCCCCGGAAAATTTTGACTTCTTATACAACAGAGTGGCCAAATATCTTTCTGGGAAAGAGGTTTATGTGCATGACGGCTACGTGTGTGCCTATCCTGAATACAGAATGAATGTAAGGACGATTACAGAATACCCCTGGTCCAACTTCTTTGTGAAGAATATGTTTCTAAGGCTGAACGAGGAAGAACTGCAAAATTTTGAAGAAGACTGGCTGGTACTTTGTGCACCAGGATACGTTGAAGGAAATCCTACAAACTATGGTTTGCGCCAGGGCAACTTCAGCATTCTGAATTTTACCCGCAAAATTGCGCTTATCGCTGGTTCAGCTTATACGGGGGAGATGAAAAAAGGAATTTTTTCAGCTTTAAACCTTATCCTTCCGCTGGAAAAAAATGTACTTCCCATGCATTGCTCTGCCAATGTTGGAAAAGAAGGGGACACAGCCATTTTCTTCGGGCTTTCAGGTACAGGAAAAACCACCCTTTCCGCAGATCCTGAAAGAAAACTGATTGGTGATGATGAGCACGGCTGGACCCGGGATAATATAATTTTCAATTTTGAAGGCGGCTGTTATGCAAAAGTGATTGGCCTTACTGAAGAAAATGAACCCGACATTTATCGCGCCATTAAGCCAGGGGCACTTCTTGAAAATGTAGTTTTTAAAGAAGGCACCGGCGAAGTTGATTATTTTAACAGCACAATTACCCAAAACACCAGGGTGAGCTATCCCATTGATCATATTAAGAATATCCAGGAGAATTCTTATGCTGAAAACCCGCAGAATATTTTCTTCCTTACCTGCGATGCCTTTGGAGTGCTGCCACCGGTTTCCAAACTTACTCCGGGACAGGCCGCTTATCACTTCATTTCAGGATATACCGCCAAAGTTGCCGGTACTGAAGCTGGAATAACTGAACCTGTTCCGTCATTTTCCGCCTGTTTTGGCGAACCGTTTATGCCGTTGCATCCTACTGTTTATGCTGAAATGCTAAGCGACAAAATGCAGGAAGCAAATGTTAATGTATGGCTGATTAATACCGGCTGGAGCGGCGGCCCCTATGGGGTGGGGTCAAGAATTAAACTGAAATATACCCGAAGCATGATTTCTGAAATTTTGAAAGGCAATTTACAGGATGTAGATTATGAAACCCACCCTATTTTCGGGTTAAAAATGCCAAAATATTGTCACGGCGTACCTTCAGAAATATTAAATCCCATAAATACGTGGCTTCAAAAAGGCGCATATATCCAAAAGTCCATTCAGCTGGCACATTCTTTCCATCTTAACTTCGAAAAGTTTGCGGTAAAAGCTTCCGAAGAAATCGTGGCAGGAGGCCCGCTAATTGACGAGCACCATAAAATACCTTCAGATTTGTAGAAAAATAAAAGGTTGAATGGAAAAGACCGCGAGCCTAAAGTTGAAAAGGATTGCGGTCTTTTTTCTTACCTGAAGATTCACTTCCCGCTTTAGGACTTCCTCTTGTAACTGTCTGAAGCTTCTTCCTAGTTTTATTCAGAAGAAAATATTCTGTTGCGCTCTTGGGAAAATCAGTATCACCTCGTCTTTTTACTTAAATCCGTATTAAAAATAATCGCCACCCTAACCCGATTATAGGAAGTTGTACTGAAGTTGCTCCTGAAGTATCCAATTTCCATTTTATAGTGCGGATTGAAAACATAACCAAAACCAAGATGCAGCCGATTTTGATTGAAGTACGGTTTTTCCAGGATGGTGAAAATTTCATCGAAAGCCGTGGCATAAAGGTTTTTGTAAAGCGGGTATTGCAGGTTAAGCCTGTACCTTACTCTATGTGCCAGGCTGTTTTCATCATTTTGGCTGGTCCAGATGCTTTCCAGCCGGTAGCGATGCGAAACACCTAAATTTTTGTATTTATTCTTCAAAACCAGTTCTTCAAAAAGCCTGTTCTGATCCTTTCCCGAAGCTGCGGATCCTTCAAATGCTTCAGAATGAAAATAGTCATAACCCACAGTAGCCTGTACCTGTGGGCTCAGGTCATAACTAATCCCGGTTCTTGCCAGCACAAACTGAAAATCCTCATAAACACGATAATATTGCAGAATGGCAATGGTGGGAATACTCCATTTTTCAGCAATTTTGTGCCGGCCCGCAATAAGCGTCCAGGAACCTAAAAATCCTTCCGGATTTTGAGCTGAAATTATTAAGGAACCAAGCAAAGCGAGAGAGGTAAAAATCTTCTTTTTCATGGCCAAAGATTTTATACCACAAAGATACGAAATGCACAGGTTTTACGCGGCTTGTCGCTAATAATACAGGCGCAAAAATGCTAATTATTTCTATTTTAAAAACTAAGAAAAACACTGCAGAAAAAGAAGTGAATCCTGCAAATTACAGAAGTAATTTTTACTGTTTTATGAAAGTCACTAAAGATGTATAAAAACAAAAAACCGAACTGTTTTCACAATTCGGTTTTACATTTTTTTGTTGGCCTACTAGGGCTCGAACCTAGACTCTTCTGGACCAAAACCAGACGTGTTGCCAGTTACACCATAGGCCAATGCTTAAATGCGGATGCAAATTTAAAACAAACTTCTTTTTACACAAACAATTTTTGGAATAATTTTACAAAAACATCTTCAAAAATTTTGCGAGCGGTTTTGGTACGGGAAATGTTGTTCAAATTTATTTAAAAAATATCTGAAAAATATTTTGTTTTAAAGTCCGTTAATCAGGCATTCATATATTTATTATTAAATTCGCCACATTATTATAAACACCTCCGCATAATCCTGCGAGGTATCTTAAAAAAATTAAAGTCGGGGCCTGCCTCGCGGAATTAAACCCTACTGGGGATTCAACTTCAAATAAAAATGACAGATTTTAATTTTGGCAAGTGGAACAAAATACTGGGATGGCTGGTATTTGCCATTGCCCTTGCCACGTATAGTTCAACCCTGGAGCCTACAGCAAGTTTCTGGGATGCGGGAGAATATATAGCAACCTCTGCCAATCTTGAAGTAGGGCACCCGCCGGGAGCTCCATTTTACCAGATGATGGGCGCGTTTTTTTCCACTTTTGCGCCAGATAACAGCAAAGTAGCCCTTATGGTGAACTTTATGTCTGGCCTGGCCAGCGCCTTTACCATCTTGTTTATGTTCTGGTCCATTACGTTGCTGCTTCTAAAAATTACCGGACCTGTAGCAAAACTTTCTGCTTCTAAAAAAATGGCCATCCTGGGAAGTGCAATGGTAGGTTCCCTTGCCTTCACCTTTACAGACAGCTTTTGGTTTAGCGCGGTAGAAGCCGAAGTTTACGCCATGGCTTCCTGTTTTATGGCAATTATGTTTTACCTGGGACTGCTTTGGGAAAGAGACATGTTTACACCACGCGGCAACCGTTGGGTTATTTTAATAAGCCTGGTCATAGGGCTTTCTTTTGGAGTTCATTTTTTAGGATTACTCACCATCCCCGCCATTGGCTTTCTTTACTTCTTTAAGAACTATAAAAAGGTCACTGTAAAGAATTTTATTATCGCCAATATTGTGGTGGTGGCGGTACTTTTGTTCATATTTAAACTTCTGCTGCCGTACACGCTCACGTTTTTTGCAGCTTCAGAAGTATTTTTTACCAATTCCCTGGGGATGCCTTTTAATACAGGTACCATAATAGCCTTTTTGGTTATTATCACCGCTTTTTATTTCGGAATAAATTATACCCGGAAGAAAAATTACTACCAGCTAAATACGCTTCTACTCTGTATCCTGTTTATCCTCATTGGTTTTTCCAGCTGGATCATGCTGCCCATCCGTTCCAATGCGCCCACGGTGATAAATGAGAACAGTCCAGATAACGCCAGGGAACTTCTGGCTTACTACAACCGTGAACAATATGGGGAGACTTATCTATTTTACGGGCCCCAATGGTCTGAAATGTATTCCGGCCTGGACGAAGATAATCCTTATATGGATGCCAAGCCTATATATGAGAAAAATGAAGAGCTGGGGAAATATGTAATTGTTAATGATTACAAGAACGCTCGGCAGAACCTGGATGATAATCACAAAGCCTTCCTACCAAGGATGTGGAGTACTGAGCACGCCGTAAATTACATGGAATTCACCGGGCCGCTGGATTTTACCGTTAAACCCGAATACCAGGGAGAACAACAGTTAATGCAGGCTATTAATGAATTTCGCACCAGCTATTCCCGTGGCCAGCTTACCAATGAAGATTATCATAATTTCCTGCGCCGGTTTAGCGATTATATAGATGTTGAAAAACCTTCTTTTGCTTCCAACATTGCTTACCTGCTGGAATACCAGATTGGTTATATGTACTGGCGCTATTTTATGTGGAATTTTGTGGGCCGGCAGGACGATATCCAGGGAAAATATACCGATTTGAACGGAAACTGGATCTCCGGAATAGATTTTATTGACAGGATGCATGTGGGGCCACAGGAAAACCTTCCCAGTGACGCGCTAAACAACAAAGCCCGTAACACCTATTATTTCCTGCCCTTGATCGTGGGATTAATAGGGCTGGTTTTTCAATTTAAAAAAGATAAAAACACTTTTTGGGTGTTGCTGGTATTTTTCCTCTTTACGGGAATTGCCCTTAAAATCTACCTGAATGAAAGGCCTTTTGAACCCCGGGAAAGGGATTATGCCCTGGTAGGTTCTTTTTACGTTTTTGCCATCTGGATTGGCTTTGGGGTTTACGCCCTTATAGATAAGCTCAAGGCTTTTGTAAAGCCTAAAATTGCCGTTCCCGTGGTGGTAATTGCAACACTCCTTGCAGTTCCAACGCTAATGGCCAGCGAGAACTGGGACGATCACGACCGTTCCAACAAATTTACAGCGCTTGCCATGGCCAAGATGTACCTGGATTCTGTTGAAGAAAACGGGATAATTTTCACCATTGGAGATAATGACACTTTCGCCCTCTGGTATGCCCAGCAGGTAGAAAAATACCGTACCGATGTTCGGGTGATCAATACCAGTTTATTCGCTACCGACTGGTATATAGACCAGATGAAACGTAAGGCTTTTGAAAGCGATGCCATCCCATCGCAACTAAGTCACGATTTTTACACCGGGAAAAATGACGCGATCTTCCTTGAACAGCGTACCAATGACACTTTAGACATTAGCACATGGCTTAATTTTATTCAAAGCGACGATCCTCGTACCAAAGCTGAACTTCAGGGAGGGCAATCTGTAAATACTTACCCCACCCAGTTTGTAAGAATACCTGTTGACAAACAGGCGGTGTTGGAAAACGGAATAGTTCAGCCAGATGAAGCTGGAGAAATTGTAGATCATATAGACATAAAAATAGATGGCCGGGTGCTTTACAAAAACCGCCTGATGATGCTGGATATTATTGCCAACAATAACTGGGAACGCCCCATTTATTTTACCGGCGGCAGCTTTGGGGATGAAGATTACCTGTGGATGAAAGACTACTTGCAGCTGGAAGGCGTGGCCTATAAGCTCGTGCCAATCCGCACACCGGTAGACCCAAGGAATCCTTTTGATATGGGCCGGGTCAATACCCAAAAGATGTACAATATCGTCAAGCACTGGGACTGGGGAAATATGGGAGACCCTAACATTTATCACGATCCTGAAACCCGCAAAAATGCCATTACCTACAGGAGCAATCTCGCCAGGCTGGTAGAAAACCTGCTTAGAGAAAACGATACCACTGCAGCTAAAGAGATTCTTGACCTGGCAATGGAAAAAATGCCTATAGATGAATATGGCTATTATTCCCTTTTAGAGCCTTACATCAACGGCTATTATGAAGTAAATGAGCCTGAAAAAGCCCGGGAAATCTGGGAGCAGGTGGCACAAAAATACCAGGAAAACCTCAAATATTACAGTAGTTGGGATCTGGACCGGCAATATCGCTATGCTGATGAGATTATCTCTAATATTGAGCGTTACCGCAGCCTTGTAGACCTCCTCGTAAGACAGAAGGATGAAGAGATTGTTCGGGAAAAGGCTGAAGAATTTAACGAATACCTAAGGATGTTCAGGCATTTTTATGCAGAGGAAGAAGAAATACCGGAAACCAATCCGCAGCAGGAAATAATTGAAGATCAGTTTGACAGGGAAATGAACCCGCAGGGCAGGATAGATTCCTTACCCGTAGATTCCTTAAAGGAACTTCAGGAGTAATATTTTTCAAATAAAACTGAAGCCACGAAATGCCTATTTTCGTGGCTTCTTTTATTAGATCATTATGAACAGCTTACTGGTTAAATATCCTTTTTTCCTGAAATGGTTTTATCCAAAAAGGCTTACGCGAATTAAAGGCACCAACTCCATTTATCTCACTTTTGATGACGGGCCTGTGCCGGAAGTTACTCCCTGGGTGCTGGACCTTCTGAAAAAATACAATGCCAAAGCCACTTTCTTTTGTATTGGTGATAATGTGCAAAAGCATCCGGAAATTTTCAGAAGGATTATTGCTGAAGGGCATGCGGTGGGAACCCATACTTTTAACCACCTTAACGGCTGGAAAACCGCTACTTCAGCATATATTGAAAATACTCTTCAGGCTGAAGAAGTAATAATTTCAGAAGTAAATGAGCAAAAAAGGAAAAGAGGGAATGAACAATCCGAATTTCAGATTATAGACTCCAAACCACGAACTCCTAACTTTAACCTCTTTCGCCCGCCCTATGGTAAAATCAAGAACAGCCAGGCGCGAAAACTTTCCAAAGCGGGTTATACAATTGTAATGTGGGATATTATAAGCTACGATTTCAACAGGAATTTACCTGAAGAAGAATGCCTGCAAAATGTACTGAAAAATACAAGGGAAGGCAGTATTGTAGTTTTTCACGACAGCATAAAAGCTTTTAAAAACCTGGAGAAGGTCCTGCCGCAGATTTTAAAACATTTCAGCAGTAAAGGTTATAATTTCAGGCGCCTTTAAGCGTATTCCTGCAGCAAATTTATGAGCGTGTTGGCGTCCTGCTCCCCGCTTTGCCTCCACTTCATTTCACCTTCTTTATAGATCATTAGCGTAGGGAGTGTTTTTACACGCAATGCTTCGGCAAGCTGTGCGTTTTTATCTACATCTATTTTTATCACTTTCGCCTTATCGCCCAAAGCAGCAGCCACATCCCGAAGTACCGGGTGCATGGCTTTTGAAGACTCATTCCAGTCGGTAAAAAAATCCAGCAACACAGGAATATTTAAATCTACTAATTCCCCAAATTTTGACATATAACGCGCTTTTATAAAAACAGGCTAATTAACCTGAATTTCTTACTTAAATCAAATATAATAATTTCCCTTTACTATGCAGGTTTAGGGCCTTTTTTTAGCTCAATCACAGTTATCTCAGGCCAGATTCCCACACGGCCCGGGTAAGCTAAAAACCCAAAACCGCGATTTACGTTAATGGCCCTGCCCAGTTCTTCGTAAACTCCTGCCCAGTGTTTATACCTGTACTGGATTGGGCTCCATTTAATCCAGCCTGGAATTTCTATTCCAAACTGCATCCCATGGGTGTGGCCGCTTAGGGTAAGCTGGTAATGTTTGTCATCATACCTCACTTTTTCTTCCCAATGAGAAGGATCGTGGCTTAGCAGAATTTTAAATTCTTTGGAACTTAATCCCGCTCCCGCCTTATCAAGATCACCTTTCTTTTTAAATCCCCCGGCTCCCCAGTTTTCCACGCCAACCAGGGCGATTTTTTCACCACTTCTTTCCAAAAAGCGATGCTCGTTAAGCAACAAATCCCAGCCCATCTCCGCATGAATGTTCTTCAACCTGTCCAGATTGGCTTCTTTAGCGGCAGCACTTTCCCATTCAATATAATCTCCATAATCATGATTTCCCAGAATAGAAAAAACACCGTCCGGTGCATTTATGGAAGAAAACAACTTCTTCCAACCTTCCATTTCAGAAGCTTTATTATTTACTAGATCGCCGGTAAAAAAGATAACATCGCTCTGCTGCTCTTTCAACAGGTTTACACCGTATTGTATCTTTTCATGATTATCAAAACTGCCGCTGTGAATATCGCTAATCTGGCTAATCTTATACCCGTCAAAAGCAGGGGGCAAATCTTCAAAATATAGTGTATGCTTCAGCACCCTAAAATTATAGCGCCCTTTATACATGCCGTAGAGAACAGAAGCAAAGGGAACAGCAGCCAGCCCCAGCGCCACCTGACTAATAAATTTTCTTCTCGACGGAAGGTGGAAGTCACTGCCCGTATTTGCTATTTTTTTACCAGTCCCTATTACCAGTCTTACTAAATCTTCCCCAAACATAAATATGAAGAAGACGAGTTTGGGTAAAAAGAACACCAGAAAAAAACCTATGGCATAAGATTTTGCCCCGGCCCAGCCTTCTCCATTACCGGTATTAAACTGATAGATAATATTGGCCAGAACAGCCAGTGACAGGAACAAATAAATATAATAAACCCACGAATATCGGCTAATGGTCCTGAATACCTGGTAAGCATAAACATCCAGCAGCACATAAGCAACCACAAAAATAATCCAGCGCATGAACTTTTAAATTTTCGGCAAAGATAAATCTTAAGGATGCCACCCTGGCAAATTATCTGATTTTTAATCTGATAACGAGATAAGCAATTTTTATGCTGGCCATCTTTTCTTAAAGCTGAATTATTCTTGTATAATTGGAGCCGAAAGCCTAACTTCTCGCCCGCTTAAAATCACGTTCGCCCGCCTGATGAAAAGAAGAGATTTTATTAAAAATACAGGAATGGCAGGTGCCTCATTGGCCGCCACTCCTTCAACTTTAAACTTTGCTTCCCTAAACTCTTTTTCCATGATGAAAAATACCCCCATATGTGTTGCCACATGGAATTTTCAAAATGCCACTAAAAAAGCAGGAGAAATGCTATCCCGGGGGATAAATGCCCTTGATGCTGTAGAAGAGGGTGTGCGGGTGGAAGAGGCAAATCTAAAAAACACAACGGTAGGCAATGGCGGAGCTCCAGACAGAGATGGCCATGTAACCCTGGACGCCTGTATTATGTCTCCGGAAGGCAACGCAGGTTCGGTAGTTTACCTAAAACACATCGCTCATCCTGTTTCTGTAGCCCGAAAAGTAATGGAAGAAACCCCGCATGTAATGCTTGCCGGGGAAGGTGCCTTACAATTTGCTTTAGAAAACGGTTTTGAAAAGGTTAACCTTTTAACCGAAGAATCTGAAAAAGAATGGAAGAAATGGCTGCAGCATAAAAATTACAAGCCAATCATTAATATCGAAAATCATGATACTATTGGAATGCTGTGCATAGATGAAAAAGGAGATATTGCAGGAGCATGCACCACTTCTGGGCTGTCTTATAAAATGAATGGGCGTGTGGGGGATTCTCCCATAATTGGCGCAGGACTTTTTCTGGATAATGAAATTGGCGGCGCTGTGGCTACGGGCATGGGAGAAGCGGTAATGAAAAGCGTGGGCAGTTTTTTAATTGTGGAATTAATGAGACAGGGGAAATCTCCCCAGGAAGCCTGCGAAACTGCCGTAAAGCGGATTGTAAAACAAAATCCAAATTACCAGGATTTTCAGGTAGCTTTTGTAGCTTTAAATAAAAATGGTGAGGTGGGTTCCTACTGTCTCCACCAGGGCTTTTCTTATGCCCTATACCAAAACCGGGAAACTTCAAATAATCTAAGTAAATTTTATATCTAAACACGAAGCATTTCAAAATGAATCAGCAAAAATCCTATCGTACGGCATTTATCTTTTTAACTGTTTTATTCTTTCTCTGGGGTTTCATTACCGTATTGGTAGATTCCCTTATTCCAAGGTTACGGGAAGTTTTCACCCTGAGTTACTTCCAGGCGGGGATGGTGCAATTTGCCTTTTTCGGGGCATATTTTTTACTCTCTATTCCTGCAGGATATATCCTCTCTAAAATTGGATATAAAAAAGGAATTATATTAGGATTAAGTACTATGGCCGCCGGTTGCCTTTTATTTTATCCCGCAGCCTCTTACAGGATCTTTGGAGTATTCATGCTTGGTTATTTTATTTTGGCTGGCGGGATTACTATCCTGCAGGTGGCCGCCAACCCCTATGTAACCATCCTGGGTCCGGAAAGTTCTGCCTCCAGCCGGCTTAACCTTTCGCAAGCATTTAATTCCCTGGGAACGGCTATTGCTCCGGCAATTGGTGCCCTTTTTATCCTTAGCGATAAAGTAATGACTTCACAAGAAATTGCGTCTATGAATGCCACAGAGCAAAAGCAATATTATATTTCTGAAGCAGCCGCAGTACAGGTACCTTTTGTAGGCATCGCCATTTTTATTGCCATAATCGCTGTTATTTTTGCGTTTGTAAAACTGCCAAAAATTGGAGATACCGCCGCTTCCAAT
Organism: Autumnicola aciditolerans; assembly: GCF_041679265.1. Classification (NCBI taxonomy): domain Bacteria; kingdom Pseudomonadati; phylum Bacteroidota; class Flavobacteriia; order Flavobacteriales; family Flavobacteriaceae; genus Autumnicola; species Autumnicola aciditolerans. The sequence goes on along the minus strand of NZ_JBGFSM010000009.1, from coordinate 102,274 downwards.
GATTATGGAAAAGTACTGAAGAACAAAAACCTTATCCTGGGCGCGATTGGCCTATTTTTTTATGTTGGAGCAGAGGTTGCTTTGGGCAGTTATATGGTAAATTATTTCCTGAGCCTAAATCTTAGTGAAATCATTATTAACACCCCTTTTATGAGCACAATTGCGGAATGGATCCTTTCCACAGGTGTTACTCAGGCCAGCAGTATGGCCGTAGTGGGAGTTTTTGTGACTTTCTACTGGACCGGCGCAATGATTGGCAGGTTTATAGGATCCTACCTTACCAAAATCATGAATCCCGCTCTGGTATTAAGCACCTTTGCTGCCTGTGCGGTAGTGATGCTCCTCATTACTAATTTTACGGTAGGCCTGGTGGCTATGTGGACCATTATAGCCATAGGACTTTTCAATTCTATAATGTTTCCCACCATTTTCAGCCTTGCGCTAGATGGTTTGGGAGACGATAAACCCCAGGGTTCCGGAGTATTGTGTACCATGATTGTGGGAGGAGCTATTATCCCGCCCGCCTATGGTTTTTTAGTAGACAGCTTTAGCTTTAATGTGGCTTTTATCCTGGTAATGTGCTGCTATGCCTATATTTTTTATTACGGGTTCAGGAATAAACGCCGGCAGGTAAGTATCTAATTAAAATGAAAGCCGTTCCTAAATTGAACGGCTTTTCTTTTAGTAAGATTATCTTTGTAGTTTTGAAACTTTCAGTAAAATAACATTTCCAATTATATGTCTTCTCAAAAACGATTATTTCTGGTAGATGCCTACGCACTTATTTTTCGCGGATATTATGCTTTCATAAAAAATCCAAGGATTAACTCCAAAGGCTTCAATACTTCAGCCATTATGGGCTTTATGAATTCTCTTTTTGATGTGATAAGAAGGGAAAAACCAGATCACCTTGCCGTGTGTTTTGATAAGGAAGGCAGTGCAGTACGTACCGAAATGTTTACCGAATATAAAGCAAACCGCGATGCCACTCCAGAGCCAATAATGCAGGGAATTCCCATTATTCAGGATATCCTAAAGGCAATGCATATCCCGGTGGTGGAACTGCCAGGTTGTGAAGCAGATGATATTATTGGAACACTGGCAAAACAGGCTGAAGGAGAAGGTTATAAGGTATTTATGGTAACTCCCGATAAAGATTTTGCGCAACTGGTCACAGAAAACATCTTTATGTACCGCCCGGCAAGAATGGGCAACGGGATCGAAATTTGGGGAATTCCCGAAGTCCAGAAGCGTTTTGCCGTAGAACGCCCGGAACAGGTAATAGATTACCTGGGAATGATGGGCGACGCCGTAGATAATATTCCCGGGCTACCCGGCGTGGGAGATAAGACGGCCAAGAAATTCCTGAAACAATTTGGCAGTATGGAGGGCCTGCTGGCCGGAACCGATAAGCTTAAAGGTAAAATGAAAGAGAAAGTGATCGCCCATGCAGAACAGGGAATACTTTCTAAGAAACTGGCCGCAATTATCACTGATTGTGACGTAAAATTTCATGCTGAAGATTACGAGCTTTCCATGCCTGATGCTGAAAAGGTACAGGAAATTTTTGATGAGCTGGAATTTAGAAGACTGAAGGACCAGTTTATAAAATTATTCAGCGGGGAAGAAGACCATCCCCAAACGCAGGTGAGCAATTCCCCTTCAGCAAAACAGAATGCACAAACTGCGGGAGCGGGACAATTTTCATTATTTGGTACCGGGAATGCTGAAAAAATTGAAACTACTACAGGAAGAAAATCCCTGGAGAATACGCCTCATGTATACCAGTCTATAGCCACAGGAATGGCCCAGAAGCTTTTTCTTCAGAATTTAATGAAGCAAAAAAGTGTATGTTTTGAAACGGAAACCGACAGTGAAAATCCGCTGGAAGCCTGCCTTATAGGGATTGCTTTTTCATGGGATACCGGTAAAGGTTTCTATCTTGCTTTTCCTGAAGATCAACATGAGACAAAAAATCTTCTTGAAGAATTACGGCCGTTCTTTGAAGATGAAAATATAGAAAAAACAGGGCAAAACCTTAAATACGATATAAAGGTTCTGGCGAAATATGGCATAGAAATAAAAGGCCCTCTTTTTGATACCATGATTGCGCATTACCTTATTAATCCCGATATGCGCCATAATATGGATGTGCTGGCGGAAACTTATCTCAATTATTCCCCACAGCCCCTTTTGGAACTGGTGGGCAAAAAAGGTAAAAATCAGAAGAGCCTGCGGGAGATCCCGTTGCAGAAACAGTGCGAATATGCCGTGGAAGATGCAGATGTTACCCTTCAGCTAAAGCAGTTTTTTGAAAAGGAACTAACCGATGCGAATACCAGGAAACTTTTTGATGATATTGAAATCCCGCTGGTAAGAGTACTGGCAGATATGGAACTGGAAGGCATCAGGCTGGATGAAAATTTTCTTGGCTCCCTTTCCAAAGCATTAGAAAGAGATATTGCAGCACTGGAGGAAAAGATTTATGCTGATGCCGGCGAAGAATTTAATATTGGTTCTCCCAAACAGCTTGGGATTATCCTTTTTGAAAAAATGCAGCTTGTAAAAAAGCCTAAAAAGACCAAAACCGGGCAATATTCCACGAGTGAAGATGTACTTTCGGCTTTGGCCAAAGACCATGAAATTATCCAGCGCGTCCTGGATTACCGCGGACTTGTTAAATTGAAAAATACATATGTAGATGCTCTTCCGGGGCAAATCGAAAAAACCACCGGCCGGGTACATACAGATTATGTACAGACCATTGCGGCTACAGGAAGATTAAGTTCCAACAATCCCAACCTTCAGAATATCCCCATAAGGACCGAACGCGGTCGTGAAGTGAGAAAAGCTTTTGTTCCAAGAGACAACGAGCATATCCTTCTCGCTGCCGATTATTCTCAGATTGAGTTAAGGATAATCGCTGCGCTAAGCAAGGAAGAAAATATGATTAAAGCCTTCCGAGAAGGCGAAGATATTCACGCTTCTACCGCTGCCAGGGTTTTTAATGTTCCTATTGAAGAAGTTACCCGCGAGCAAAGGAGCAATGCAAAAACGGTAAATTTTGGTATCGTGTACGGCGTTTCTGCATTTGGGTTAAGCAACCAGACCAGCCTTTCCAGAACAGAATCCAAAGAGCTGATTGATACCTACTATAAAACCTATCCAATGCTAAGCAATTACATAAGTGAACAGGTGGCCTATGCCAGGGAAAACGGCTATGTGCAAACCATTTTAGGCAGGAGAAGGTATTTAAAAGACATCAATTCCCAGAATGCCGTGGTAAGGGGCGCTGCAGAAAGAAATGCGGTGAACGCCCCCATACAGGGCAGTGCCGCCGATGTTATAAAACTTGCCATGATAAATATTCATCGAAAGCTCAAAAACAGTAATTACAAAACAAAAATGCTGCTACAGGTGCATGATGAACTGGTTTTTGATGTTTATAAACCCGAATTGGAAGAAGTGAAAAAGATGATAAAGTCGGAAATGGAGAGCGCCTATATTATGGAAGTGCCATTAGAAGTGGACCTGGGCGAGGGACAAAACTGGCTGGAAGCGCATTAGATCCTTATAAGAAAACTATAGTAAGCTTATACTGCAGGGATCAAGAAACTGGACCATAGACAAATGAAAGTATTTAAGTTTTAACAGATGCGCGTTTAAAATGTAATTTTTTAGCTTCAGAAAAATACATTTGTTGAATATTCCTATACCCTTCTACGGTAAGATTAAGCCTGCCGTAACTCTTACAGGAAAACAAAGATAAGAATTGCAAATCTCACCTTATGCCGGGAGGATTTTTAATGATTCAGAGTTTGATTTGTGCAAGAGTTTGTTAACAGCAGCAGCAGAAAGAACAAATTTTAGTACCTTTTAAATACACGAATTGAAAATCAAAAAATATCAGGGATGACAGAAGAAACGCGTCATGAAAAAGAATATTCCTTTGTCCAAAAGGTATGGATTACAGGAGGCATTTTAGCCATTATTACGGTTTTGCTGCTACTCTTTAAAGCTACCTTCAGCGTTCTTATTCTTTTACTTGCCGGAACCCTTATAGCGGTATTTTTTAGAGGAATTAGTGAATACATTAAAAAGAAGACCGGCTGGAAATCTGGAATTACCATGACTATCTCGGTTTTAGGAACCATCCTTATCATTGCAGGTATTGTATGGCTAATTGGTTCAGAAATCCAGTCTCAGCTTTCCCAGCTTAGCAAATCACTTCCCTCCACCTTCCAAAATGCCCGGAGCTACCTGAGTGACAGCTGGCTTGGCCAGGAAGTTTCAGAAAGAATTTCCATACAGAACAGAGACGGTAAGATGATGAATGTCTTTTCCACTTTTTTTAAAACCACATTTGGGCTATTGGGAGATTTGTATGTGATTCTTCTAGTAGGGGCATATCTCACGGCGACACCCTTTTTATACACCAGAGGGATTAAAAAATTAGTCCCACCGAGTGGCCGGGGGAAAGCAGATAAAGTACTAAGCCACCTTGGCCACGGTTTGCAGCAATGGCTTACCGGAAAAATTTTTGCAATGTTCGTGGTTTTTGTGCTTACCGCCATAGGCCTAAAAATTATTGGCGTGCCTATGTGGCTGGCCCTCTCCATTATCGCTGGATTTTTAAACTTTATCCCCAATTTTGGACCTTTAATAGCTATGATCCCCGCTGTGTTGGTAGCACTTTCACAAGACCCTCAGACTGCCCTTATTGTGGTGGCTTTATACCTTGTGGTACAGTTCCTGGAAAGCAACCTTATTACCCCCAAAGTACAACAGCACCTCATAAGTATTCCCCCGGCCCTAATTATTACGGCGCAATTAATTGTGGCAATTTTTACGGGAATATGGGGAATTATTTTGGCTACTCCTATCATGTTAATTGCCATTATTCTTGTGGAAGACCTCTATGTAAAACCCATGGAAGAAAAAAATCAGAATTCCGGATAAGAGCCTGAATGTTCCGGGCTCCCGCAGTTAAAGAAAAGGAACCAAAAAACCCCACGGTAATCGCGGGGCTTTTAACTAACTAACACTAAAAACAAAAATCAATTACTATTCCTTTTTATATATTATCTCTATTTCCTTAATTCCTGAAGCAACAGTGGTTCCAGGATCGTTAGCAACATAAACTGCAGAATTAGTCTCTTCTTTTAAAAGACTAACCTTAAGATAATTCTCTCCATTTTCCATATAAGTGGCAATGGTTTTAATTTCGGTATAATTACTTCCATCCACATCAAAATTTACGGTGAGCTGATCTCCGCTTACCTGGTAAGTGGCATCATAATTTCCCGTGGTTTGGCAGGTAAATTCTCCTGTTGAGGTAAAATAAAGTCTGGATTGCAAGGTATTCACTATTCCTCCTTCTTTAAAGGTGAAATACATCCCGTCAAAGCAATTGGTTTCTTCCAGTAAATCATAGGTGTAATTTCCATCCTGGTTAAAATCTACATTTTGTCCTATAGAAGTCATGGAATACATGTTCCACGTACCTATAAGATCTGTATTAGCAATGGTAAGGTTTGCTGTGGTCATTTTTGCATTAGCCTCCATCAGCTCATCCCTATTAGCTTCACAGGAAGCTAAGAGAACGGTAAAAACTATTATAACAAAAGCAGGAAAGGGGGGTAGGTTCTTCATCACCTTCAGGTTAAAATCATGAAATACAAAATTAGACAATCCTGCTTCACTTTATGACTTTATTAACATCATTTATACCTCTTATCGTATTTTCGTGTCTTTCAGCATAAATCTAAAGGAAGCATAGCTATATTTAAAGTAGAATAATCTCCTTTATGTTTGTAAGCATTTAAGGGAAGGCAGTAGTTTCAAAATTAGGCTAAAAATAATCTGACAATCAGCAATTTCGAATCATTTAAAATAATGAATCTCCTGTTTGCTATATGAATTTATAATTGTACATTTGCAGCCCGTTTTCCCAAGATCAAAATTGGGTTTACGGGAATGGAATGTTTAATAATTAAGTAAAACTATTTAGTGTGGACACATTAAGTTACAAAACAGTATCGGCCAATAAGGCCAGCGTTACCAAAGAGTGGGTACACGTAGATGCTGAAGGACAAACACTGGGACGTCTTGCTTCAAACGTAGCAAAGTTACTAAGAGGGAAGCACAAACCAGACTTCACCCCACACGTTGATTGCGGCGATAACGTGGTTATTACTAACGCTGAAAAAATCAACTTAACCGGAAAGAAATGGGATTCCAAGGAATACATTCGCCACACCGGTTATCCAGGTGGACAAAGAAGTCTTACAGCATCTGAATTATTCAACAAAGCTCCGGAGCGTTTGATTGAAAAAGCGGTTAAAGGAATGTTGCCTAAGAATAAACTGGGCGCAGACTTATTCAGAAATTTAAAGGTTTATGCAGGATCTGAACACGAACAGGAAGCACAAAAACCTAAAACTATTAACTTAAACGATCTTAGGTAATGGAGGTTATTCACAAAATTGGCCGTAGAAAAACGGCTGTTGCACGTGTTTATGTTTCTGATGGAAATGGGAACATTACCGTGAACAAAAAAGACATGAAAGATTACTTTACTACCGGAACCCTTCAGTATAAAGTAAACCAGGCGTTAAACCTTACCGGAAACGACCAGACTTTTGATGTGAAAGTAAATGTTTATGGCGGTGGGATTACAGGCCAGGCAGAAGCTATTCGCCTTGCACTTTCCAGAGCTATGGTAGAACTTGACGAGGAAAATCGCTTAACTCTTAAACCGGAAGGTTTACTTACAAGAGACCCACGTATGGTGGAACGTAAGAAATACGGACAGAAGAAAGCTCGTAAGAAATTCCAGTTCTCTAAACGTTAATTATTTGGGCACAGCCCTAAAAGTTCATTTAAAATTAAAAAGATTTTTGTTGTTACTGTTTTCAAATGTGAGAGCAGAGTTAGTTTAGCATCTAAACATGCAAGGCCGTATTTTCAATAAAATAGCCACTTGCCTGTTGCTATCTTCAACAGAACGTAAACTATTACAAAAATGGCAAACAAAGTAGAAGTAAAAGAATTACTTGACGCAGGTGTACATTTTGGACACCTCACAAGAAGATGGAATCCAAACATGGCTCCTTATATTTATATGGAGCGCAACGGGATTCACATCATCAACCTATATAAAAGTGCTGCAAAAATGCAGGAAGCCGGAGAGGCTTTGGCAAAAATTTCTGCCAGTGGCAGGAAAATACTTTTCGTAGCTACCAAAAAACAAGCAAAAGAAATTGTAGCTGAGCAAGCTGAAAGAGCTAACATGCCTTATATCACTGAAAGGTGGCCTGGTGGGATGTTAACTAACTTTGTTACTATCCGTAAAGCTGTTAAGAAAATGGCCTCTATAGATAGGATGAAGAAAGATGGTACTTTTAATACGCTCTCTAAAAAGGAACGTTTACAGGTAGACCGTTTAAGAGCAAAGCTTGAAAAGAACCTGGGCTCCATTTCTGACATGTCCAGACTTCCGGCAGCTTTGTTTATTGTTGATATTACCCGTGAACACATTGCAGTTAAAGAAGCTCAAAAATTAAACATTCCAATTTTCGCGATGGTGGATACCAATTCTGACCCTCGTGAAGTAGATTATTTGATCCCTTCCAACGATGATGCTTCCAAGTCTATCAGCAAAGTGATTTCTTATGTTGCCGATTCTATAATTGAAGGCCTTTCTGAAAGAAAATCCAGCAAGGATTCTAAAAAAGAAGAAAAAGCTGAGAAAGCCGCTAAAGGAGAAAAGGCTCCAAAAGCTAAAAAAGAGAAAGCTGAAGTGCCTTCTACAGATGCCGAAGACAAAAAGGCAATGAAAGAAGCTAAAAAAGACGTGAAGCTTGAATCTAAACAGCAAACTTTAGATAAAGCTTCTTCTAACGAAGAAGAAGAATAAAAAGAACAGTTTGGTAAATTTTTATAAGTCGTTTAGTTCGTTTCTTTAATCCGGCTAAACGACTTATTAATTCAAAACAAAATCAAAATACTATGGCTAAGATATCCGCCGCAGAAGTAAATAAATTAAGAAAAGCTACCGGTGCAGGAATGATGGACTGCAAAAAGGCTTTGGTTGAAGTTGATGGTGATTTTGACAAAGCCATTGAAGTGCTTCGTAAAAAAGGACAAAAAGTTGCTGCCAAGCGAGCAGATAGAGAGTCCAGCGAAGGTGCTGCAATCGCAAAAGTAAATGAAGACAGCACTAAAGGTGTGGTAATTTCCCTTAACTGCGAGACAGACTTTGTTGCCAAAAATGAAGATTTCGTGGCACTGGCTCAGAGTTTAGCTGAACTTGCTCTGGACTATAATTCCAAAGAAGCACTTTTGGCTGCAGATTATAAAGGAATCACCGTTCAGGACAAACTTACCGAGCAAACCGGTGTTATTGGGGAGAAAATCGAAATAGGAGCTTTTAAAACTTTACAGGCGCCTTTCGTAGGATCCTACATTCACGCAGGGAACAAAATTGCTGTTATCACAGGACTTTCTGCAAACGTGGATGGTGCAGATGAAGTTGCCAAAAATGTTTCTATGCAGGCTGCAGCAATGAATCCTGTAGCTTTAAATGAAGACGGTGTAGACCAGTCTACTATAGATAAAGAGATTGAAATCGCTAAAGACCAGTTACGCCAGGAAGGAAAACCAGAAGAAATGCTTGATAATATCGCAAAAGGTAAAATTAAACGTTTCTTTAAAGACAATACTCTGGTAAACCAGGATTACATTAAAGGAAACAAAGAAAGCGTTGCAGATTATGTAAAATCTGTAGATGCCGGCCTTACTGTTGTTGGGTTTGAAAGAGTAGCTTTAGGAGAATAATTTCTTCGGAAGAAAATAAATTTAAACCGCTTTCTATTTCAGGAAGCGGTTTTTTCTTTTCATTATTTTTAAGCTGAAGTTTCAGTCGAAAAGCCAGTTTCTTTTAAAGTTGAAAAAATCCTCAATAATAAAATGCCCATTTTTTCTCCAAATTTTCTTTATAAAATATAGCAACAAAAAACCATGTCAAACCAGGCCTTTAAATTTAAAGAGTTTACTGTAGAACAGGATAAATGTGCCATGAAAATAGGTACCGATGGTGTACTGCTTGGTGCCTGGGTTCCCCTTTCCCATTATCCTAAATCCATTCTGGATATTGGCACCGGCACCGGGATTCTTGCCTTGATGATGGCGCAACGCTCTGAGGCTTTCCTTATAGATGCCATAGAAATTGAAGAAAATGCCTATGAGCAGGCTGTGGAGAATTTTGAAAACAGTATGTGGGGCGACCGACTTTTTTGTTACCATGCAGATTTAAATGAATTCGCCGAAGAAATGCAGGACGAAGAAAAGTATGACCTTATCATTTCCAATCCTCCTTTTTATTCTCCCCCTCTTCCTGTGGCATCTCCCCCCAGGGGAGAGAAATTTAGTGAGGCAAGAAAAATTGCCCGGTTTAACGATGCCCTGCCTTTTGAACATTTGGTAAGAGGGGTTTCCTTTTTACTTTCAGAAGATGGAATCTTCAGCGTTATTATCCCTTATGCTGAAGAAGAAAAATTCATCAGCCTAGCTGCCAAAGAAAATCTTTTTCCGCAGAAGATCACACGGGTAAGGGGAACAGAAAAAAGTGAGCTTAAAAGATCGCTGCTAAACTTCAGTTTTCATAAAACCGGAACAGAAGAAGATGAACTTATCCTGGAAATTTCACGGCATAATTACACGGAAGAATTTAAAAAAATGGTCGCTCCTTTTTATTTAAAGTTGTAGCGTAACACATGCTAATGTTCCTCCTGCAAGGTTTGTAAAACCTTGGTTTAAATCGCTCAATTTGCCAGACTTTCTCTAAATTACAACTCTCAATTATTCAATTGAAACAAAACCGGCAAACCTTTATATCTTCTAAAATAAAATCATTGTTTACTGTATAAGACTTGGTTACATTTGTGTAAAACCACACCACGATGAAACCAGATCCATTCCAGTCGCCCGATTATTACAACCTTGATGAGCTACTTTCTGAGGAGCATAAGATGGTGCGAGACGCTACCAGGGAATTCGTAAAACGGGAAATTTCACCGGTTATTGAAGAGGCCGCGCAGGAAGCACAGTTTCCCAAACAGCTTATCAAAGGCCTCGCCGAAATTGGCGCTTTTGGGCCTTATATTCCTGAAGAGTATGGCGGCGCCGGGCTGGACCAAATCTCTTATGGATTGATTATGCAGGAGATAGAACGAGGAGATAGCGGGATTCGTTCAACCGCTTCAGTGCAATCTTCCCTGGTTATGTACCCTATTTTTAAATATGGAACCGAAGAACAACGGAAGAAATATTTGCCTAAACTGGCCACAGGAGAATTTATAGGCTGCTTTGGCTTAACAGAGCCCGACCACGGCTCCAATCCCGGCGGGATGACCACCAGCTTTAAAGAAAAAGAAGACCATTTTTTGCTTAACGGGGCGAAAATGTGGATTTCCAACTCCCCTTTTGCAGATATCGCTATAGTTTGGGCCAAAGATGAAAACGGGAGAATTCACGGGCTAATTGTAGAGCGTGGAATGGAAGGCTTTACCACTCCCGAAACGCATAACAAATGGTCTTTGCGTGCCAGCGCCACCGGAGAATTGATCTTTGATAATGTGAAAATTCCGAAGGAAAATTTATTGCCAAACAAAAGCGGATTGGGAGCACCACTGGGTTGCCTGGATTCTGCCAGATATGGAATTGCCTGGGGCGCCATTGGTGCGGCTATGGATTGCTACGACACCGCACTAAGATATGCCAAAGAACGGGAACAATTTGGAGTTCCCATTGCCTCAAAACAACTTCAGCAGAAAAAGCTGGCAGAAATGATCACCGAGATCACTAAAGCGCAATTACTCGCCTGGCGGCTGGGAGTACTCAGGAACGAAGGAAAAGCAACTTCTGCCCAAATCTCCATGGCAAAAAGAAACAATGTGGAAATGGCGCTTAAAATTGCCCGTGAAGCACGCCAGGTGTTAGGCGGAATGGGAATAACCGGGGAATACAGCATCATGCGGCATATGATGAATCTTGAAAGTGTGGTTACCTATGAAGGGACCCATGATATCCATCTTCTTATTACCGGGCTGGACATTACGGGGCATTCGGCGTTTTAGCCTGGCAAAAGCTAATGAGGAAAAGAGTGAATTTTTTAATAAGAGTGACAATTCAGATGGATTTGAGCAGATGCTCACATTATAATTGGACAAAGACCGTGTTTTTCTTTTCAAAGACTCGTTTATAGCTTTTCAGAATAAAAGATCCGCTCAAAGGAACAGGAATATTTACAGGTACACCTTCCTGATGCTATAAAAAAGATGATGTGGCTACTTTGGATCAAAAAATTCCCCTGAGATTTTAGAGTTCCTTGAATAGCTGGTATTTTTGCAAAAAAGTTTGCAGATATGATACAAGAGATAAATAAAAGCCTTCAACCGCAACGCGAGCAATTGCTCCACCACTCCTTGTACGGAAAAATCACTACTCCGCAACAACTCCAGATTTTTATGGAGCATCATGTTTTTGCGGTTTGGGATTTTATGTCCCTGCTCACCGCCTTACAGCAAAAGTTTACCCGTACCACCAATCCCTGGATCCCTGTAGGTGATCCGGAAGTGCGCTACCTTATTAATGAAATTGTACTTGCAGAAGAAACCGATATCAACCTGCAGGGAAAGCACCAGAGCCATTTTGAAATGTACCTGGAAGCTATGGCTGCAGCGGGAGCCGATACTACCAGAATAGAAGATTTTTTGTTACAGGTTACTCACGGTACGGATATATTCCTGGTTATCGCCGCCATTAAATTACCTATAAGCATAAAGCAGTTCCTTAAAAATACCTTTGATATTATTTCTGAAGGAAAGCCTCATAATATTGCAGCGGCCTTCACATTTGGCAGGGAAGGATTAATCCCCGATATGTTTTCTTCAATAATAGGAAATGTTCAGAAAAATTTTCCTGATAAGGACCTGCAGCAATTTAAGTATTATTTTGACCGGCATATAGAGTTGGATGGTGATGAACACGGGCCAATGGCTTACCGTATGGTTGAAAAACTTTGTGAAAAAGATCTTGATAAATGGGCACAGGCAAAAACTACCGCTCAAAAATCCCTTGAAAGCCGCATTGCACTTTGGAACGGCATAGAGCAGGAAATTGCGGAAAAGACTAACATAAAGAAAACGGTATAACTCAAAAGGTTTTACCGCAAAGGTTAGAAGTCAATTATTTTTAAGATTGCCATAAAGGTTAAAAATACTACATCGCTTCCGGGGCAAGTTTCACCTCCAGGCCGTCTAACTCTTCGGTAATTGGGATCTGGCAACTTAACCGGCTGTTATCTTCCACGAAAAATGCCTGGTCCAGCATATCTTCTTCCTCTATACTTTGTTCGGGCAGCATGTGCTGCAGGTTTAGAATATAGCACTGGCAGGAGGCGCACATCGCCATTCCTCCGCAAATGCCAATAGTTCCTTCAGGAGCGAGTTCGTAAGAACGCACCACTTCCATCAGGTTCATATTCATATCTGTAGGGGCATCTACCACGTGAGCTTGCCCTTCTCTGTCTATAATGGTAATTTTAATATCAGACATATCTTTAAAAATACAGGCTTTGGAGCCCTGTATGCTTATTCATTTTAGTTTATACTCTTAATCACTTCTTTTTTGGCTTCTTTTTTACTGCCGTCAAAACCGTTTATCCCGCTCACGGTAGTATATTTCATAACATACTTTTTATCCGGAAAAATTTTTTGATACGCGCTCTGGCACATGATCGCCGCTTCATGAAATCCGCATAAAATAAGTTTTAATTTCCCGGGATAGGTATTTACATCACCAATGGCGTAAATTCCTGGTATATTGGTTTCATAATCATAGGCATTGTTAACCTTGATTGCATTTTTTTCAATTTCCAGCCCCCAGTCTGCAATAGGTCCAAGCTTTGGCGACAATCCAAACAACGGGATAAAATGATTTACTTCTTTTACCTCTTCTCCCCTTGCGGTGTCTTTATGCCTTATGATTACAGCATCTAATTTCTCTTCCCCCTGTAATCCTACAACTTCAGCATTGGTAATAAGCTTAATTTTACCAATTTTAGAAAGCTCCTCTACTTTCTCTACGGAATCCAAAGCGCCACGAAAATCTTTACGCCTATGCACTAATGTCACCTCTGAAGCTACACCTGCCAGAAAGATGGACCAGTCTAAAGCCGAATCTCCACCTCCCGCAATCACCACCTTTTTATCCCTGTAAATTTCAGGATCCCGAATAATATAAGCCACACCTTTGTCCTCATAATCTGCAATATTGGCTATAGGCGGCTTCCTGGGTTCAAAACTGCCGAGGCCCCCGGCGATTACTACTACCGGAGCCTGGTGCTGAGTGCCTTTATTTGTAGTCACTATAAAACTACCGTCTTCCTGTTTGCGTATGGCTTCGGCCCTTTCCCCCATAGTAAATCCAGGTTCGAAGGGACGTATTTGCTCCATTAGATTTTTCACCAGATCTCCTGCCAGCACTTCAGGAAAACCAGGAATATCGTAAATTGGTTTTTTTGGATAAATTTCTGAGCACTGGCCACCGGGTTGTGGCAAGGCATCTATAAGATGACACTTCAGCTTTAATAATCCTGCTTCAAAAACGGCAAAAAGGCCTGTGGGGCCTGCTCCTATAATAATAATATCGGTTTTGATCATAATCTACATCCTGATGCCAAGCTGTTATCGCTCAATATTAACAACCTGTTCAATCTGAGGTGCGTATTTTTTGATGGTCATTTCCACCCCAGATTTCAACGTCATTTGATTAACAGAGCAACCTACACAGGCTCCTTCCAGTTGTACTTTTACCAGCCGGTCATCTTCAATAGAAACCAGAGAGATATTGCCCCCATCACTTTCCAGAAAAGGGCGTATTTCAGCCAAAGCTTTCTCTACGTTAAGTTTCACTTCTTCGCTTGTCATCTATTTCTTTTTAACGGCGCTACATCCAGCCATGGTAGTAATCTTAATTGCCTCGGTTGGAGGTAAACTTTCGTTCCTGTTTACGGTTTCCTGCACCATATTCCTGGTAATATCTTCAAATGCCTTCTCCAGGGGAGTTGCCGTTTGCAAGGCTGCAGGACGGCCAATATCCCCCGATTCCCTCAGGCTTTGTACTAATGGGATTTCTCCCAAAAAGGGCACCTGCAAATCTTCAGCAAGATATTTGGCCCCCTCCTGGCCAAAAATATAATATCTATTATCAGGCAATTCTTCAGGAGTAAAATAGGCCATATTTTCCACGATACCCAACACAGGTACATTAATACTTTCCTGCTGAAACATGGCCACGCCTTTTTTAGCATCTGCCAAAGCTACATTTTGAGGCGTACTTACCACAACCGCGCCGGTAATTGGCAGGGACTGCATAATAGAAAGATGAATATCTCCCGTGCCCGGAGGAAGATCTACCAGTAAAAAGTCCAGTTCTCCCCATGCCGCATCAAAAATCATCTGGTTTAAAGCTTTTGCAGCCATAGGGCCCCTCCAAACCACAGCCTGGTTAGGTTTAGTGAAAAATCCGATAGAAAGGATCTTCACCCCGTAATTTTCCACAGGCTTCATTTTAGATTTTCCGTCTACATTCACAGAAAGAGGCCTCTCTGCCTCCACATCAAACATCATTGGAGTTGACGGGCCATAAATATCGGCATCAAGAATCCCTACTTTAAAGCCCATTTTGGCTAATGTAACCGCAAGATTGGCAGTAACGGTAGATTTTCCCACACCCCCTTTGCCTGAAGCTACGGCGATAATATTGTTTATTCCGGGAATTGGTTTACCTTTTATTTCAGGTTTCTTTTTCTCTGGGGCTTCCACTTTAATGTTCACCTTCACTTTGGCCTTTTGATTCACCTTTTCGTGAATGGCCTTCATTACATCAACCTCTGCCCTCTTTTTGATATGAAGCGCAGGAGATCCAAGAACCAGGTCTACCTCCACCTCATCTCCAAAGATCATGATATTCTGAACCACCCCGGCTTCAACCATATTTTTTCCTTCACCGGCCACGGAAACAGATTCCAGGGCTTTTAAAATGTCTTTCTTATTCAAGTTCACAATGTATTTATTTTTCAGCAGAAAAAATTATCTGCTCATTTAGCCTGAAAAGGCTTTTTTATATAAACTTAACACAATCCCATAACAGCTTATGTAGATTGATTCTAAATGCAAATATAGGTGGAAAACCTAAGAATACGAAGGATTTACCTATAATTGATTTATTGAAGCATAAACCTGGTTGATGATCTTTTTACTAGTTGAATTCTTCATCAAGTTCTTTCATGGGATCCCAGAAGATTGCTTCAAAATTGTGAATTTGAAGCTCCCTTACTTGTACACCTTCCTCTTCCAGTAACAGCTGCATGGCATTGGTCCCGCTAAAATGGCTTTTCCCGGTGAGCAGGCCTTTACGGTTTACCACCCGGTGCGCGGGGATGTTCTCCATTCCTTTTGAAGCATTCATTGCCCATCCCACCATTCTTGCGCTTTGTGGCGAGCCCAGATATTTTGCTATCGCACCATAAGAAGTCACCCTTCCTTCAGGAATTTTTTCAGCTACCTGATATACCTTCTTGAAAAAACCACTGTTGCCATCCTGCTTCATGCGTTGTAAATTCTAAAGAGGGTGATAATTACCAGCACCAGCATTAAACCGGCCATAAAATAATTAGAATAACGGGAGAAGGTCTCGGTTTTGCCTTCAATCCTGTTAAAAAAAAAGACATAAACATACAGGCTGGTAAAAGTACCCAAAGAAGCTGCTATGGCAAAGGTGATGATCTTGTACCAGTGATAGGTCACTCCTACTCCCACGTTTAAAGCCCCTGCAATGGCAACAAAATATGGAATTGGAAATACATTTAGAGCCGCAATGAGCATGCCTTTAAAAATACTATGGGCATTCGCCTTATGGGATTTGTGCTCAATCCCCGTTTTTCTTTTGGCCATTACAAAGAAGTAAATACCTAAAATGAGAAAAATCACCAGCCCGGCTCTAAGCAGGATATTTTGTACAAACGGGTTCGCAAAAATATACTTGGCCAGCAAAACCGCAATAAATGCTTGCACCAACACAATACTGGAAGCTCCTGCAGCCACATACACCCCACTCTTTTTCCCTTCTTTAAGGCAGGTTTTAGCTACGGTCATATTTACCAGACCGGGAGGCAAAACGCCAAGTAAGGCAGCAAAATAGGTGATGATTATAAGTTTCGCTTCTTCCAATCCTTAGTTTATCCTGAATTTTATATAAGTAATAGGCTTTCCTTTTTCAAGGTACTGCTTTTCGTAGAATGTTTGAATTTCGCGCACTTCTTTTGGCGAATATTCATTTTTATAGATATCGTGATGTGCATAAATCACCTCATGTCCTGCACCGTGAAGCAACCCAAGGGTGTAACCGTGCATAAATTCACTGTCGGTCTTTAGATTTACTATTCCTTCAGGCTTTAGAATATGCTTATATTTTTGCAAAAAAGTACTGTTGGTTAACCGGTGTTTTGTCCTTTTATATTTAATCTGCGGATCTGGGAAGGTAATCCAGATTTCGTCTACCTCATTTTCAGCAAAAGCATGATCAATAAGTTCTATCTGGGTGCGCAGAAAGGCTACATTGGAAAGATTATCTTCCAGGGCGGTTTTTGCACCACGCCAAAACCTGGCACCCTTAATATCTATTCCTATAAAATTGGCTTCAGGATATTGCCGGGCAAGGCCTAAGCTGTACTCTCCCTTCCCACATCCCAGCTCGAGTATTAGCGGATTTTCGTTTCCAAAGAATTGATTCCAGCGTCCCTGCCATTCAAACCTGCCGGCCGTTAATTCTTCTCTTGAAGGCTGAATAACATTTGCAAAATTCTCATTTTCTCTAAATCTCTTTAATTTATTTTTACTTCCCACGGCAATATTTAATATTTTGGTAAAATTAACAAAAATAGGGAAGTGGGAGATAACAATATATTTGTTATATGCGCAGAAAAAAAATTTTAGTCGCAGCACTAAATTGGGGCCTTGGCCATGCTGCCCGCTGTATTCCTATTATTCATGCGCTGGAGCAACACAATTTTGAACCTGTGCTGGCTTCAGATGGAAATGCCCTTTTGCTGCTGGAAAAGGAATTTCCACACCTTTCCAGTTTTGAACTCCCTTCTTATAATGTTGAATATTCTACCAATGGCAGTACCCTAAAATGGAAAATGATGTGGGACAGCCCAAGAATCTTGAAAGCCATAAAAGAGGAAAAAAAGCTTGCAAAAAAACTGGTGGAAGATTACAATCTTAGCGGCATTATTTCAGATAATCGTTTTGGAGTACGGTATAAACACCTGAATTGTGTGTTTATCACTCACCAGTTAAATGTGCTAAGCGGAAGCACCACTTACTTCAGCAGTAAAATTCATCAAAAATATATTAGGAAATTTGATGAATGCTGGATTCCAGATGCCCCTGGCAGTAAAAATCTTAGTGGCATACTTGGCCATCTTGGAAAAAGGGCTGACGCGATAAAATACATAGGGCCCCTAAGCAGGTTTAAAAAACGGGACCTGCCAGTGAAGTACAAATTTCTTATCCTCCTTTCAGGGCCCGAGCCCCAGCGCAGCCTGCTGGAAGAAATCCTTCTGAAGAAGTTTGAAAATACTTCAGAAAAGGTTTTAATGCTTAGAGGGCTGCTGGGTGAAAACTTTACCCCAAGTTTGGACAATAAAAATCTGGTGATAGAAAATTATAAATTTGGAAAAGAACTGGAAGAAGTGCTTAATTCTTCGGAAAATATTATTTCCCGCTCTGGTTACACCAGTATCATGGACTTCGCCAAACTGGAAAAGAAGGCCTTTTTTATACCCACCCCAGGCCAGTTTGAACAGGAATATCTGGCAGAACGATTAGAGAATTTAGGAATTGCGCCTTTTTGCAGGCAGGATAAGTTTGAGCTTTCCCTCCTAAAGGAACTTAAAGATTACAAGGGCTTAAAAGATATTGGAGGTACCAGCCATTTTAGGGAACTCTTTGCTCTTTTCTAAGGTAAAAGAAAATTCACTTCCCACACCAAAAACACTCTCCACATATATTTTTTCTTCGTGTGCTTCAATAATATGCTTTACAATAGAAAGGCCTAATCCCGAGCCGCCTTCTTTTCTTGAACCGCTTTTGTCCACACGGTAAAAGCGCTCAAAAAGCCGGGGAATGTTCTGTTTCTCTATGCCCTCTCCATTATCGGTAATTCTTACAATTACCTTATTTTTGATAAGGTTTTCTATGGAAATTTCTGTGGTACCATCCTTTTTCCCGTATTTAATGGAATTTACCACCAGATTGGTAAGTACCTGCTGAATCCTTTCCTTATCTGCGTTAACATAAACAGGTTCCTGGTAGGCGGTATCAAACGTAAGGGTAATATTTTTCTTGGCAGCCTTCATTTCCAGAAGGTCAAAAGTACTTTGTATAAGATCCACAATATTAAAATCTTCCATTTGCAGGTGAAGGTCGCCGGTTTCCAGTTTGGTGATCATGTCCAGGTCCTTTACAATATAGATGAGCCGCTCTACCCCTTTACTTGCGCGGTTAAGATATTTCTTTCTTACAGATTTGTCCTTCATTGCACCGTCCAGCAGCGTAAGGATATATCCCTGAACCGTAAAAAGGGGAGTTTTAAGTTCATGAGACACATTTCCCATAAATTCTTTCCGGTAGGTTTCCCTTATTTTAAGAGCTTCAATTTCCAGCTTCTTATTTTCAGCAAACTTCTCCACCTCTTTGGTAAGGGTAGCCATATCTGTAGTGACCTGGCTGGGGCGGAGGGTTGTGGAATCCAGCAAAGAAACATTGTCATAGATCTTTTTAATACGGCGGTAAATAAAATACTCTACCCGCTGCTGTATTATAAAGAAAGAGAAGGTGTAGGTTGCTATTATAAAAATGAGCATAGGCACCCCTTGCAGGTTCCCCATAAAAAACAAAAAAGCGCCTACCAAAAGACTCACAAATACCGCGATGTATGCCGAGGTCTTTATTGCAAATTTGTATGAACGCTTAAATTTTTTTGCCATTAAACCACAAACTTATATCCCACTCCTTTCACCGTCTTAAAACTATCGTCCCCAATTTTTTCCCGCAGTTTCCTTATATGAACATCTATGGTTCTTCCTCCTACCACCACATCATTACCCCATATCTTATCCATGATATCCTCTCTCTTAAAAACTTTCCCGGGTTTGGAAGCCAGCAGGGACAATAATTCAAATTCCTTACGGGGCAAAAGCATTTCCTTACCATCCTTTACTATTTTGTACTCTTCTCGATTAATTGTAAGATTTCCAATTTTTACAATATTGGCATTAGGGGTATCATCCTTAAACCTTCTTAAAAGCGCTTTTACTTTACTTACCAGTACTTTTGGCTTGATAGGTTTGGTAATATAGTCATCGGCTCCGGCATCAAAACCGGCCATTTGGGAATAATCTTCACCTCTTGCTGTTAAAAAGGCGATGATGGTATCTTCCAGTTCAGGAATTTTCCTGATTTTTTCACAGGCTTCAATCCCGTCCATTCCCGGCATCATCACATCCAGGATAATGAGCTGTGGATTTTTCTTTTTAGCGAGCTTCACACCCTCGGCGCCATTATCGGCAGTTATTACCTTGTAGCCTTCCGAAGAAAGGTTATACCCAACAATCTCAAGAATATCGGGTTCATCGTCTACCAACAGGATAGTAATATCTTTTTTCTTCATTACAGTAGTTAAGAGAAATTATGAGTAAAAATAAAGATAAATTTCATTTTTAGGTTCATCCGGAAGATTGGTAACCTTTATCTAACATTAACATCATAAACGATTAATATGTGATTAACCTCGTGTTTACATTGTCGCCGTTTATTTGCGCCATAGAATTTAAACACAGGAATGAAACAAATTGTAACGCTTTTAGCTTTAATCTTTTTCACCACCCTGCCTTCACTTGCGCAGGAAGGTACCACGGGTTCCATCGTTGGGAAATTAACCGACAAAGAAATGAACGGGGAAGCGCTTCCCTTTGCTAATGTAATCATAAAAGGAACATCCAGGGGAACTACTACAGATATGGATGGACTTTATGTGCTGGACAAACTTCAACCCGGCACTTATACTGTGGAATTTAGCTTTGTGGGCTACGAAACCCTTGAAGTTCCTAACGTAGAGGTGGTGGCAGGAAAGGTGACAGAAGTAAACACAGGACTTGGAGCAAGTGCGGCCTCTCTGGATGAAGTGGTAATCTCTACCGTTTCACGAAGGGATTCTGAAGTTGCGCTTCTGCTGGAGCAAAAAGGCGCTATTCAAATTAAGGAAAGTATAGGCGCACAGGAGCTGGCGCGTAAAGGTGTAAGTGATGCTGAATCTGCCGTAACAAAACTTGCCGGCGTAAGTAAGCAGGAAGGTGTGAAAAATGTTTTTGTTCGCGGTTTGGGAGACAGATATAATTCTACGACTCTTAATGGCTTGCCTTTACCCTCAGAAGATCCTGAATATAAAAATATTGCACTGGAATTTTTTGACTCGAACATTATTAACAGCTTAAGCATAAGCAAAACATTTCGTCCTGAAATTTACGGGGATATGGCCGGCGCAAACATCGATATTGTTTCCAAAGAACTTTATGGAAGCGAAGCCTTGCAAATTGGAATAGGCACAGGATTTAATTCTTTGGCAGTAAATAGAGATTTTAAGACCGTAGATGGTGCCAGCTGGTTTGGTTACGGAACAGACAATAACAGCCCAATTACCAGCTTAAACAATTATGACTTTCAAAATTCCCTGGCTCCTAATTCCAGAAATACACAAATAAATACACAAGCCTCATTCCAGGCTGGAAAGCGTTTTGACATAGGGGAGAATGAATTTAGTGCATTATTAATTGGTTCTATGGACAGTAAGTATGCTTACCAGGAAGGAAATACAAAAGTTATAAACGCCCAGGGTTTACCATTGCGTAACCTGGATTTTCAAAAATACCTTTATAATATTTCTCAAATATTAATGGGTAATTTTAACTATGAATTTAATGATAACAATTTAGAACTTAATTCCTTTTATATCCATAACAATTCCCAAAGTGTGGGAGAATATTTTGGCCAATCGGCTAACATTTCTGAAGAAGAAACCGATTATGCATTCATAAGGAGGCAACAGGTAAATGATAATAGTATTTTTGTCAATCAGCTTCACGGGAATTTCAAATTATCTGAGAGACTGGATCTAAACGCGGCGGTAGCATACAATATGACCCGCGCCAACGAACCAGACAGGCGGCAGAATACTTTTGTGTACAATGGCAGCAATTACAGGGTTGCTGTAGGGACACCAGCCTATAACCTAAGATTCTTTTCTGAACTTGAAGAAAACGAGATCGCTGGACATCTAAACTTTAATTATAAGATTGGAGAAATAGAAGATGATGGTTCAACTAAAGGTCAAATAAATTTAGGCTACGATTATAAAGACACCGACAGAACTTTTGAGTTTTTACAATTTAACCATGATTTTGGTTCTCCTGCCCCGGTAGACACTAATAACCCTGACCTTCTTTTTAATGATGAAAACCTTTCGAACAACACTTTCAGGTTAACTACCAATAGCGGTTTTGGAGATGATTTTAACCCCTTGGATCCATTTTTTTATGAAGGAGAAAAAACCATTCATGCAGGATTTGCAGATGTTGTATACAACTTCAACACAAAATTAACTGCCATTTTAGGCATGCGATATGAAAATGTTGAACAATATGTAAACTGGAATACAAATCTTTCAAGCAGTGCTGACGATTTAAACGTTGATCCTTCTACAATTAACAAAAATTACTTTCTACCAAGTATAACAGGAAAATACAATTTTAGCGAAAATAGTATTTTAAGAGTAGTAGGTAGTAAAACCTATACCTTCCCTCAATTCAAGGAAGTAGCTCCTTTTGTATATGAGGATGTAAATTTTGCCAGTTATGGTAATCCTGACCTACAACCTTCAGATAACTATAATTTTGACATAAAATATGAATATTACCTAAGTTCCAGTGAAATATTATCACTTACTGGTTTCTACAAAAAAATCATAGATCCTATAAACCGTGTACAGGTAAACTCAGCAGCCAACCAACTGTCATACATAAATTCTGGTGACGAAGCAGATGTTGCAGGGGTGGAAGTGGAAGTACGTAAAGATATATTTGAAGTTGAAGGAGGAGAAAATTCTACAACAAATCAAGAATTGTCTTTTGGGCTAAACGCATCTTACCTCTACTCCCGTCAGGATTTAACAGATGAATCTACAAATTTTACAAATAATGAAGACCAACTTGAAGGTGCCGCACCTTTTCTTCTAAACACGGATTTAACGCATAACTATAATTCAGAAAATTTTGCACTTACTTCCTCGGTAGTTCTTAATTACTTCAGCGACAGGATATATTCACTAGGAGTTCAACAAAAAGGAAATATTGTAGAGACCGGAATTCCCACATTAGATTTTATTGCAAGAAGCACTTTTGCGGAGCATTGGGGAATCAATTTTAAAGTTCAAAATATTCTCAATCCAGATTTTGAACTCACTCAGGAAGATATAAATGGAAATTCCCAGGTAATTAATTCCTTTAAAAAGGGAGCTACATTTTCCATAGGCATTAACTATTCACTTTAACCAATTATTAATTTTTAATTAGAAAAACAATGAAACAATTCAAATCAATTTTTATGGCAATCGCTCTTGTATCACTTTTGTGGAGCTGTTCCGAAGATGACGATGTGGTTAATCCGGAACCAACAGAAGAGACGTGCGATGATGGTATTCAAAACGGAGATGAAACCGGTGTTGATTGCGGCGGATCCTGCGAACCTTGTGAAGCAGCCGAAGAAAAAGACGGTGTAATTGGCTCCCAGGATGATGTGGATTTAGATGCTTCCGATCTTAAAGGTGATGTAACTGCAGATATTACTTTAGATGCCGATACAGAATGGATGCTTACCGGTGCCCTTGAGGTAAAAGAAGGTGCTACCTTAACTATTGAACCAGGCACAACTATTATGGCTGCTGCGGGTGGAACTGATGTTTACATCGCTATTGAACAAGGCGCTATGATTGATGCTGAAGGAACTGCTGATGCTCCTATCACCATTACTTCTGCTGCTGAAAATCCCCGTTCAGGAGACTGGGGAGGGCTAATGTTAGCTGGATACGCTTCTATTAACTCAGGTGAAACCGCCACAACAGAGGTTGCGGATATCACTTACGGAGGTAATGACGATGAAGATAATTCCGGTAGCATAGATTACATGATCCTGGAATACACCGGAGCGCGTATTGGTGGAGAACAGGAATTTAACGGCTTTACTTTTTATGCAGTAGGAAGCGGCACCAGCATTAGCAACATTATGGTACGATATGGTGATGATGATGGTATAGAATGGTTTGGCGGAACTGTTGATGTAGACAACGCCCTTATTGTTAACGCCAAAGATGACTGGTTTGACTGGACTGAAGGTTGGAGAGGAAACGGAACCAACTTTTACGGAATCAGGGAATTTGGTTATAATGATGTAACTGAAGACCCTCGCGGAATTGAAGCTGATAACAACAGTGACAACAACGATGCAGATCCAAGATCTAATCCTACCATTGACGGTCTTACCCTCTACCACCAGTCAACCATCGCAATGGCTGACATGATTAAAATAAGAAGAGGAAGCTCTATAACAATTAATAACGGTGTAATTGCTATCATGGCAGCTGAAGGAGAAGATGCTGGTTCTGCAAGCGATTTCATCGATTTGACTGACAGCGCAGGTCCTGCCGCTGCTAGCACTTCTATAAATGTTAGCGCAATTGGTGAAGCCGATGGTACTGATATTAAAAATGAAGTTGGAGCAAATATCACTGTAGCACCTGGTAATACAGGAGCAGACACTTCAGTATTTGACTGGACAGGATATTCTTTCCCTTCTATGGAGTAAAGGTTTTATTCGGAATTTCAAAAGCCGAAATATAATTAGCCAGTAAAAGGCCGCCTCAACAGCGGCCTTTTGCTATTTTTCAATAATTCCTTAACGCTTTTGGCAAAATTTTATGGCAGGGTTTTTGAATTTTCTTTGTAAGTTTGTAAAAACCAGCCAGGAAAGAATGAAGCAAAAATACTTTTTCAGTTTCTTCATAATAGTTCTACTGTTCTTCGCCATTCCGGCTGAAGCACAGGATACTACCAGCACAGGGCATAAAACAGAAGTGCCCATCTCCGGCCTTTCCATTTATCCCAATCCTGTGACAAATGGTAAAGTATATATAAGTACTACCAGGAATCTTGAAAAGGAAATAGAGATTTATAATGTTCTGGGAAAACCTGTAAAAAAAATAAGGTTAAGAGGAAGAGAGCTGGATGTTTCAAGTCTCACTCCAGGCATTTATATTTTAAAGATTGAAGAGCAAAACAACAGGGCTACACGAAAACTGGTCATTAAATAAAAAAATTAATTCTTCTGTATAAGCTTCTATCCCATAGAAGCTTTTTCATTTGCAGGTTTCCTTAACTTTCACCAATGCTTAAAGAAAGAATTTTTGCTATTTCTTCTGAAGCTGAATTTCAACATATCGCTTTAGAAGTTTTTCAGTTTCAGTACAAACACAATAAATTTTACAGGAGGTTTTGCGAATTGCTGGAAAAAAATCCAGCGGAAATAAAGAATATCACCCAAATTCCCTTTTTGCCAATAGAATTTTTTAAAACCAAAACTTTACTTTCTTCCAAA
Organism: Autumnicola aciditolerans; assembly: GCF_041679265.1. Classification (NCBI taxonomy): domain Bacteria; kingdom Pseudomonadati; phylum Bacteroidota; class Flavobacteriia; order Flavobacteriales; family Flavobacteriaceae; genus Autumnicola; species Autumnicola aciditolerans. Next base: position 77,441 of record NZ_JBGFSM010000009.1, on the reverse strand, counting down.
GAAAAGCCACAAATCACCTTTACCAGCAGTGGCACCACCGGAAGCAGCACGAGCAAACATTATGTGACAGATTTCGGCCTTTATGAAACAAGTTTCAATAAAGCTTTTGAATATTTCTACGGAAATCCCCAGGACCTGGTAATATTTGCCCTTTTACCATCTTACCTTGAAAGGGAAGGTTCCTCATTAATTTATATGGCAGACCACCTCATCAAGAGAAGCAAAAACCCGGAAAGTGGCTTTTACCTTAATGACCTTAAGGATCTGGCCGTGAAATTGCAGGAATTAGATGAAGCCGGAAAAAAAATACTTTTAATTGGAGTTTCTTTTGCCCTTCTTGATCTTGTTGAAAACTATAAATTTCAGCTGAATAATACTGTTGTTATGGAAACCGGCGGGATGAAAGGCCGGCGTAAAGAAATGATTCGTGAAGAACTTCATAAAATACTTTCTGAAGGCTTTGGAGTTGAAAAAATACATAGTGAATACGGGATGACAGAGCTGCTATCGCAGGCTTATTCTAAAGGTGCAGGCATATTTGAATGCCCGCCGTGGATGAAGATCCTCATAAGGGATCCTGAAGATGCGGTAAGCCTTCTACCCGCGAACAAAACCGGGGGAATAAATATTATCGACCTTGCAAACCTTTATTCCTGCTCTTTTATTGCCACGCAGGATTTAGGCAAAATGCTTTCAGAAAAAAGTTACGAGATCCTGGGAAGATTTGACAACAGCGATATACGCGGCTGTAACCTTATGGTGTTATAGTATTTTACAGCCGGAATTCCCTCTATTAAACAAAGAAAAAAGGTTCTGAATTTTGTAATGTGAAGCAATTTTACCGACTTAATAGAAGCAAGGACAGCAAACCTAATGCTGTATCTTCTTTGATAGGTTAGGTTGGTTTTTTTATAATTGATTGATTGGTTAGTTAGTTGCAAATCCCTCTGTATCCCCTATGGTACAGAGGGATTTTGCATGCTATACCGCTCTTATTATAAAGGTATTTTTCTTGCCTTTGTTTAGGATCACATATTTGCCGTTTATCAAGTCTGCTTGGGTAATAACATGATCTTCCTTTACCTTTTCCTTATTTACAGAAACAGAATTTTCTTTTAGTGCCCTTCTCGCTTCCCCGTTAGATTTAAGGAAATTGGTACGGGCACAAAGCGCGGCAATCATGTCAAGGCCGGTTTGCACCTCTGCAAGAGGAACTTCCGCCTGTGGCACCCCTTCAAAAATATCAAGAAATGTTGCTTCATTAAGGCTTTTAAGATCCTCAGCAGTACTCTTGCCAAACAATACTTCTGAAGCTTTCACAGCATTCTCAAATTCTTCCTCACTGTGTACGGTAATAGTGACTTCCCGCGCCAGAGTCTTCTGAAGCAAACGCTGATGTGGTGCTTCCTTATGCTCCTTTATTAGCTGCTCAATAGTCTCCCGATCTAAAAATGTGAAAATTTTGATATATTTTTCAGCATCTTCATCGCTGGTATTCAACCAGTACTGGTAAAATTTGTAAGGTGATGTCCTGTTGGCGTCCAGCCATACATTGCCCCCTTCACTCTTCCCAAATTTACTGCCATCGCTCTTGGTAATTAGCTGGCAGGTAAGGGCAAAACCTTTTCCGCCGGCAATTCGCCGTATAAGCTCAGTTCCCGTGGTAATATTTCCCCACTGGTCACTACCGCCCATTTGGAGGGTACAGTCATTGTTTTTATAAAGATGAAGAAAATCGTACCCCTGCACCAGTTGATAGGTGAATTCTGTGAAGGACATGCCTTCTGTACCCTCTCCTGAAAGGCGGTTCTTTACCGAATCCTTTGCCATCATGTAATTCACGGTAATATGTTTCCCCACGTCCCTTATAAAATCAAGAAAAGAGATCTTCTTCATCCAGTCATAATTATTCACCAGGACCGCTTCGTTCTTTTGGCCTGAATTAAAATCCAGAAACTGCGAAAGCTGGTCTTTTACGCACTCCTGGTTATGCCTTAAGGTTTTTTCATCTAAAAGATTACGCTCGGCAGACTTTCCTGAAGGGTCACCAATCATCCCGGTTGCCCCGCCCACAAGGGCAAAAGGTTTATGCCCGCAACGTTGAAAATGGCCCAGCAACATGATAGGCACCAGGTTCCCGATATGAAGGGAATCTGCCGTAGGATCAAAACCAATGTAAGCAGATCTCATGGCAGCATTTAGATGTTCCTCTGCACCGGGCATTACATCATGCAACATTCCGCGCCACTTAAGTTCTTCTATAAAATTTTTAATCATAATCTACAATTCTTATAAAAACAGCCGTAAAGATACCATAAACTGTTATTTTTCCTAGGTGCTTTCGCTATATTTACCCCATGATTTTAGTTACCGGAGGTACAGGGCTTGTGGGCTCACATCTGCTGTTTGACCTCAGCAGATCCCAGAAAAAGATCCGTGCGATTTATAGAAAAACCAGTGATCTTCATGCTGTAGAAAAAGTATTTTCTTATTATACCTCTACTTCAGAAGCAAAAGCGCTTTTCAGTAAAATAGAGTGGCGTGTGGCAGATATACAGGATGTTCCGGCACTTAGCCGGGCATTTGAAGAAGTGGAATATGTGTACCATTGTGCCGCCCTGGTTTCTTTTGACCCCAAAGACGCAAAAAAACTAAGACAAAATAACATTGCCGGGACAGCAAATATTGTAAACCTGTGTATTGCCAATTCCATTAAAAAACTCTGCCATGTAAGCAGTACGGCCAGTATGGGCAAACCTCTTGAAGGGAATAATATTACTGAAGCAACCACCTGGAATCCTGAAGAAGACCACAGCGATTACGCGATCTCCAAATACGGGGCTGAAATTGAAGTATGGCGAGGGACACAGGAAGGCGTAGATGCCGTAATTGTAAATCCGGGAGTTATTATTGGTCCGGGTTTTTGGAATTCAGGCAGCGGCCTGCTCTTTAAAAAGGTCTATAAAGGTTTTAAATATCATTTTCCAAAGATTACTGCCTTTGTTGGGGTGAAAGATGTGGTAAAAGCCATGCAGCATCTAATGGCTTCTGAAATAAAAAATGAACAATTTATCCTGGTTTCAGAAAACCTCAGCTTTAAAACCGTTTTAAGCTTAACTGCAGAGAGCCTTCAGAAAAAACCTCCTTCCAGAGCATTAAAAAAATGGATGGTTTTTGCAGGGTGGATGCTGCAAAGCCTGGGCAGTATTTTTGGCTTTAAAAAGCAACTTACCCGGGATTCGGTCTATTCTTTATTTGATGAATGGCACTTCAGCAATCGAAAGATAAAACAATACCTGGATTTTCAATTTTCACCCGTAGCAGATTGTATTGCGGAAACCGCAGAAATCTACCAATCTAAAATTGATGCTTAGCGCTTCCTGCGGAATTGTACGGCATCATTTAGACTGTCCCGTACATTAATATTATTTCCCCGAAGTTCTTTGATAGAATCCCTGCTGATGGAATCCAGCCTGGCTATGGAATCTTCTACCCGCACTTCCTCTTCCCTAATAGAGTCCCTCACTATTTTAACCTTTTCCAGCCGGTCCTTAACCCGGGTGAAGATATGCTCATATTCTGTAAAATTCTCTGTGTAGTAATCGTTACTGTTTTGGAACTGCAGGCTGTCTATATCATACTTATTATAAATATATTCTTCAGGATGTATCCCGGCCTCCTCCAGCACATTCTTGTTAAGGTTTCTTGCCGATTGCAAAATGGCCAGTTCTGTAAGCACATCTACCATCTTATCTTCGCCAATTAAATCATCTGGCCGCTCTGTACGCTCAATGTTCTGACAGGCACAAAGCAGAAAAAAAGATATTAATATGAAAAGGATTTTTTTTATCATTTCAGGCTTAACGGTCAAAAGTAAGTCGTTCTGCCACCCGCACAAAAGGCTGATGTTTAAAATTACGGTAAACCAGGCGGCCATTTACAAAAGTATGCGTAACCCGGGATTTAAAAGTTGTGCCTTCAAATGGAGACCAGCCGCATTTGTACAGTGTATTGTCTGGCTGTACTGCCCAGGGGGCATTTAAATCTACTAAAACAAGATCTGCTTTGTAGCCCTCTCTTATAAATCCGCGTTTTTCAATCTGGAACAAAATGGCTGGATTATGGCACATTTTTTCCACAATTTTCTCCAGGCTTATCTTCTCCTGGTGGTGCATTTGCAGAAGAGCAGGAAGGGCATGTTGTACCAATGGGCCGCCGCTGGGCGCTTTGGTATATACATTTTTCTTTTCCTCACGGGTATGCGGGGCATGGTCTGTGGCTATTACATCTATGTAATCATCTTTAACAGCCTGCAACAAAGCATCCTTATCCTTTTTTGTTTTTACCGCGGGATTCCATTTGATAAAAGTTCCTTTTTTTGCATAGTCTGATTCATCAAACCAAAGGTGATGGATGCACACCTCTGCGGTGATCTTTTTATCTTTAAGGGGTTTTTTATTGCTGAAAAGCCCTATTTCCTTAGCAGTGGAAACGTGGAATACATGCAGCCTTGCCCCTGTTTTCTTAGCAAGCGCAACAGCTTTGGAAGAAGATTTGTAACAGGCTTCTGCACTGCGAATCTTAGGATGCAGTTCCACAGGGATATCATCTCCATACCGCTCCACACATTCTTTTAAATTCTTCTGGATTATTGCCTCGTCCTCGCAGTGTGCCGCGATTAGAAGAGGGGATTTCGAAAAAATCTGCTCCAGGACTTTATCATCATCCACCAGCATATTCCCTGTAGAAGATCCCAGGAACAATTTTAATGCGGCGGTGGTTTTGGGGTTTACCTTTAAAATCTCTTCCAGGTTGGTGTTGGTCCCTCCAAACATAAAAGAGTAGTTGGCGTAAGAAGACTCCTGTGCCAGGCGGAATTTTTCTTCCAGCAACTCTATAGTGGTGGTTTGCGGCAGGGTATTGGGCATTTCTATAAAAGAAGTTATGCCTCCTGCAACAGCCGCCCTGGACCCGGTTTCTATAGATTCCTTATGTGTTAGGCCGGGTTCCCTAAAATGAACCTGATCATCTATTAGTCCCGGTAAAAGGTAATTCCCTTCGGCATCATAAATAACAACATCGGGGGATTTAGCACTTATACTGTCAGCAATTTCAATTATAATTCCATCTTCTATAAAAACATCGCCTTCTTTAATTTTTCCTTCATTAACAATTCTGGCGTTTTTTATTAAAACTTTTTTCATTGCACTTCAACCTTATTAAAAAGACTTTTCATCTTCATTTTTATTACCCCAAATACGGCTTCAGAAATAATAGAGCCGCTCATTTTAGAAGTTCCCTTTGTCCTGTCTGTAAAAATAACCGGCACTTCCACAATTTTATATTTTAAAAGGTAGGCCTTGAATTTCATTTCAATTTGAAACGCGTAACCTACAAATTGTATTTTATCTAAATTGATTCTTTCCAGCACCTCCCTTTTGTAACAAACAAAACCAGCGGTGGTATCTTCAATATCCATTCCCGTGATAAACCTCACATAACGGGAAGCCAGCCAGGACATTAAAACACGGTTCATTGGCCAGTTAATTACATTTACCCCCGTTATATATCTGGAACCTATACTTACATGGGCAGCATCCCTTTTACAGGCGTTGTACAACCGGATAAGATCATTTGGATTATGAGAAAAATCGGCATCCATTTCAAAGATATAGTCGTAACCCTTTTTTAGAGCCCATTTAAACCCCAAAATATACGCTGTGCCCAAACCAAGTTTTCCTTTCCTTTCTTCCAGAAACAGCCACTCCGGAAACTCTGCCTGTAAAGTACGCACCCTGGCTGCAGTACCATCCGGAGAATTATCATCAACCACCAAAATATGAAATTTACGCCTTTGGGAAAACACATTCCTTATAATACGTTCTATATTTTCTATTTCATTATAGGTGGGTATAATAATTATCCCTTTTACCATCCCGGAGAATTTTGCACAAATGTAATATTTTAACTTATGCTTTCTTTGGTAAGAGCCTCAAGTTTTTCATTCAATATCATACATTTGTAAAAAATATTTTTCCCTTGCAAGCAATAGAGAGACAAGTAGAATCTACCGACTGGATTACGATAATACTTGTGGTTTGCATCCTTATCCTGGCTATAATCCGGAATCGTTATCCACAGCGTTTCGGGGAGTTCCTGTCTATGCTAACTTCAAACAAATTTATGATGTTTAAGGGTAAGGAGAACAATGCTTTTCATCCTTTTAACATTTTGCTGTTTCTGGTAAACATTGCCGTGGTTTCCCTTCTTCTCCTTTTGTTTTACACGTTTTTTGAAGGAGCTCCTGGAATCTCTCCAAAGATTCTTTACATACGCATTGCCACCGGCTATACCTGTTTTGTGATGGTAAAAACAGGGATTGAAAAAATAATCGCCAATATTTTTGGACTGGACCAGCAAATGGATGAATACATTTTTAAAAAACTGGGCTACCGGAATTTTCTGGCGTTATTTGTTTTTATCGCAGTCGTTTTTCTAACCTATGCCGTTAGTCCCACCCGTAATATTCTCTACGGGTTGCTCCTGTTTCTGCTGCTGAGTAACGGCCTGGGACTATTTATGGTCATTAAACAAAATCAGCGATTGATTTCACAGCAGTTGTTTTATTTTATTTTGTACCTTTGCGCTCTCGAAATTGCCCCTTATATTATTTTGTACAAGGTGGTTACTAAATAACCGGGGATAAAAAAGTACTGATATATGAAAGTGAAAACAATTTTGATTTCTCAGCCTGAACCAAAAGTTGAAAACTCTCCTTATTTTGAGCTTGAGGAAAAACAAAAAGTAAAAATTGATTTCATCCCTTTTATACATGTTGAAGGCGTACCTTCTAAGGAAGTAAGGCAGCAAAAGGTAGATCTTACCAAGTACACCGCCATCATTTTAACAAGCAGGAATGCCGTAGATCACTTCTTTAGAATTGCTGAAGAAATGCGCTACAAAGTGCCCGATACCCTTAAATATTTCTGCCTTAGTGAAGCTGTGGCATATTATCTTCAGAAATATGTGGTGTATAGAAAACGTAAAATCTATGTTGGCAAGCGCACTTTTGCTGAATTATCCCCGCTCATTAAAAAGTACAAAAACGAGAAATTCTTACTTCCCTCATCAGATATGCTAAAACCGGATGTTCCTAAAACCCTGAACAAACTTGGAGTGGAATGGAAAAAAGCAGTGCTTTACAGGACGGTGGTAAGCGACCTGTCCCATTTAAGGGATGTAACCTATGATATCCTGGTGTTTTTTAGCCCCAGCGGTATTAAATCCCTCTTCGAAAATTTTCCTGACTTTAAGCAAAACGAAACCCGGATCGCAGTTTTTGGAAACACCACCATTAAAGCTGCCAAAGAACATGGCTTAACAGTCAATATTAAGGCTCCAACTGCCGAAACTCCTTCCATGACCATGGCGCTTAATAAATATATTGCACAGGTGAATAAGAAGTAGTTCTCATGTTGTCTGTTGTCTGTTGTCTGTTGTCTGTTGTCTAAAATAATTAGTTCTGATTGCTGCGGAAGATTTTCTGTTATTTCCGGGAGTTATTTTTATCTGTAAATCCCATGAATATTTAACGGCATTTGCTTTCCGCAATCACAAGACATTAAAAATCCGGCAGCTTATTCAAGGCACCGGATTTTGTTCAACTAATTAAATCTAAACAACCGGGCCTCCATTTAAAATTTCCTCGTTTGCATATTCTTCAAACTGCCGGAAATTCTTTTTAAATGAAGAAGCCAGCTCTTTAGCTTTGCGGTTATAATCTTCCATATTTCTCCAGGTCTTTTCAGGATTCAGCACTTCCGCAGGAACATTTTCGCAGGTTAGCGGCATTTGAAGCCCAAAAATTTTATGAGTCTCAAATTCCACATTTTCCAGTTTTCCTTCCAAAGCCGCACTAATCATTGCACGGGTGTGCTTTAATTTCATCCGGCTTCCGGTGCCGTAAGGACCTCCCGTCCATCCGGTATTTACCAGCCAGACATTAATCCTGGCCTCTTTCATCTTTCTGCTAAGCATTTCAGCATAATGCGTAGGGTGCAACGGCATAAAAGGTGCGCCAAAACAAGCTGAAAAATTAGGCACAGGCTCTTCTATACCTGCCTCTGTTCCTGCCACTTTTGCGGTATAACCGCTTATAAAATGATACGCGGCCTGGCCGGGTGATAATTTGCTGATTGGAGGCAAAACACCAAAAGCATCGGCTGTTAAAAAAAAGATGTTCCTGGGATTCTCCCCAACAGAAGGCTTCTGAATATTTTTAATGTGACCTATAGGATAACTCACCCTGGTATTTTGAGTAATAGAAGCATTTTCAAAGTTCACCTTGCCCTTTTTATCCAGGATAACATTTTCCAGAATGGCACCGGGTTTTATGGCATGATAAATCTCCGGCTCATTTTCTTCAGTCAGGTTGATAACCTTTGCATAGCAACCGCCTTCAAAATTAAAGATGGTATTTTCAGGAGTCCATCCGTGCTCATCATCTCCTATTAACTTTCTATTCGGGTCTGCGGAAAGAGTTGTTTTACCGGTTCCCGATAATCCAAAGAAAACAGCAGTGTCTCCTTTTTCTCCCACATTGGCCGAGCAGTGCATAGGCAGGGTGTTATGAAATTTTGGCAATATAAAATTCAATGCTGAAAATATTCCTTTTTTAATCTCTCCTGTATATCCTGTACCACCAATTAGTACCATCTTACTGGTAAAATCAATAATAGCGAAATTTCCCTGTCGGGTGCCATCAGTATCGGGATCTGCCTGAAAACCGGGAGCATTAATAATGCTCCAATCCTGCCTGAAAGTTGCCAGTTCTTCTGTTTCAGGACGAAGAAACATATTGTAAGAGAACATATTAGACCAGGGATATTCATTAATCACCCTTAAGTTCATCCGGTAATTCTCATCTGCACAGGCATAAGCATCCCTCACATACAATTCTTTCCCGGAAAGATATTTTGCAACCTTCCTGTACAACCGGTCGAATTTTTCTTTTTCAAAGGGAATATTAATGTCTCCCCACCAAACCTCATCTTTAGTAAGTTCATCTTTTACAATAAATCGGTCTTTTGGAGAGCGCCCGGTAAATTTACCGGTATTAATCGCAAGGGCTCCGCTGGCAGCCTCCACCCCTTCTCCTCTTTTAAGAGTTTCCTCATGCAGTTCCTGCGGGGAAAGCTGATAATAAGTTTTGGCATTTTTGATTCCGTAGCCCCTTAACGAAATCGTTTTCGTAACTTCTTCATGTGTAATCATAATTTTTAGTTTGTGTGGTTTAATTACAAATACAAAATTAAAAATACCTGATGGAAAGCCCTCTTTCTCATCCTGTTTTATTTCTCTTTTAACTTTATTACACTTATAAGGACAAGAATCCAGGCGATAATTAACAGGCTTCCGCCTAAAGGAGTTACCAATGCTATACTTCGGAAGTCAAAACCGGTTAAATTATTGGTGGCCAATAAATAAATGGATCCCGAGAAGAAGAGAATGCCAAAAATCAAAAGATAAAAAACAGCATCTTTTAGTTTTGGAGTAAGAAAATTTCCCCCGGCCAAAATCAGCAAAAACAGGGCATGGTACATTTGATATTTGACCCCGGTTTCAAATGTTTGCAAAGATTCCGTAGTAATTAAGGGCCTAAGGCCATGGGCGGCAAAGGCTCCAATGACTACTCCAAGAAGGCCAAAAACAGCCCCCGCAACCAGAAATTTTTTATTCATCTCACATATATTTCAGCAAACTGAAGGCCCTGTAAATTCCAGCAGACGCAAAATTTTAATAATTTAGATACACTACACAAAACTAACTCAATTTATGCGACAAATTTTAATTATTGGTGCAGGAAAATCTACTGCTGTCCTTATAAAATACCTGCTGGACCAATCTGAAAAACAAGATCTTTTCCTGAAAATAGGCGATATTGACCTTACCAATGCTAAAAAAATAGCGGAAGGATACGGCCGATGTGAAGCCATTTTTCTTGATATTTTCAATCAAGAAAACCTGGAAGAGACGGTGAAAATCGCAGATATCGTAATTTCCATGCTTCCCGCCAGGTTTCATATTGAAGTTGCCAGGGCATGCTTAAAATTCAGAAAAAGCTTGGTTACCGCTTCTTACATAAGCCCTCAGATGAAAGCTTTAGATGAAGAAGTTAAAGAAAAGAACCTGGTTTTTATGAACGAAATTGGCGTAGATCCCGGCATAGACCATATGAGCGCCATGCAGGTAATTGACAGGATTAGGGAAGAGGGCGGTAAAATGCTGCTTTTTGAATCTTTTACCGGCGGCCTGGTTGCTCCGGAGAGCGACAATAACCTTTGGAATTATAAATTTACCTGGAACCCGCGCAACGTGGTGGTGGCGGGACAGGGCGGTGTGGCCGAATTTATCCAGGAAGGAAAATATAAGTTTATTCCTTACCACCGTTTATTTAGAAGGACAGAATTTCTAGCCATTGAAGGCTATGGGAAGTTTGAAGCTTATGCCAACAGGAATTCCCTCGATTATCGCTCTCTTTACGGCCTGGAGGATATCCTTACCCTTTATCGCGGCACGATAAGGCGGGTGGGCTTCAGCCGTGCATGGAATATGTTTGTTCAACTGGGAATGACAGATGACAGCTTTACGATGTTCAACTCTGAAAATATGAGTTACCGCGATTTTGTGAACTCATTCCTGCCCTATTCGCCTACCGATTCCGTAGAATTGAAAATGCGCCATATTCTGAAGATTGACCAGGATGATATCATGTGGGAAAAATTGACCGATCTGGACCTTTTTAATGACAAAAAGAAAATTGGGATTAAAGATGCCACCCCGGCACAGGCGCTTCAGAAAATTTTAATGGATAAATGGACCCTTGAGCCGGAGGATAAGGACATGATAGTAATGTACCATAAATTTGGTTACGAACTGCATGGAGAAAAAAAACAGATAGATGCCACCATGGCTCATATTGGCAAGAATCAACAGGAGACCGCCATGGCGAAAACCGTAGGTTTGCCAGTAGCCATTGCAGCTTTAAAAATCCTGAATAAGGAAATTACCACCCCCGGAGTGCAGCTGCCCATTACCAAAGAAGTGTATGAACCCATTCTCGGGGAACTGGCGAAGCATAATATCATATTCAAGGAAAAACATACAGAATACTTGGGGTATAATCCATTAGGAGCGGTTGGAGGTTAATATTGTAAAGCAAATTTCTTATTTTAGCTTTACATCCAAAACCTGGCATTATGAAAGTTGTAGATCAAAGTGTAGTTATAGATGGAATAGATAAAACCATCCTGAATACTTTAATGGAGGACGCGAAAAAACCCATCCTGGAAATAGCCCGGGGAATAGGGATTACGGGGGCGGCAGTACACCAGCGCCTGAGAAAACTGGAAAAATCTGGCCTTATTGAAGGTTCAAAATTAATGATAGACCCACGGCTGCTGGGCTACAAAACCATGGCCTTTGTGGGGGTTTACCTGGATAAGGCAGTTAGTAATCCCAGGGCGGTAAATCAGCTTAAAGAAATTCCTGAAGTAATTGAATGCCATTATACCACCGGTAACTGGTCCATATTTTTAAAAATATTGTGTAAAGATAATGAGCACTTAATGCAGGTGCTCAATAAAAACATACAGGGCATAGAAGGTGTCTCCAGGACAGAAACTTTTATTTCTTTAAACCAGCAAATAAAAAGACAAATAAAAATTTAAAGCCTTCAACTATCAGGTCTTCTGTGCCAATTAAGGAACCGAGTAATTTTTAAATCAACCTGCTTCCCTGCTTAAATTTATCCTATTGCATTTTGTAACAAACAGGCAGAAATCAATTGAAAAAGGCCACAGAAAAATGCGGCCTTTTATCTTAATATATGATTGATAATTATAAACTTTATCTGAAAGCAGCTCTTACCGCCTGCCTCCCATATAGATACTAAGGAAGTAAAGCAAGGTAGCCAGAGAACCAATTGCAGCCACCACATAGGTCCTGGCGGCCCATTTTAGCGAATCTTCAGCCGCATCATGTTCCTGCCTGCTCAGCATATTTTCGGTCTCCAGCCATACCAGGGCACGTTTACTGGCATCATATTCCACGGGTAACGTAATAAAACTAAACAGGGTTCCCAACCCAAACATAATGATCCCAATTAACAAAATGGTACTTCCCATGGCCGTTGTGGCCATGAGCATTAGACCACCAAAGATCACCCATTGCGAAAACCTGGAAGCCACACTTACCACCGGTACCAGTTTACTCCTCATTTGCAGCCAACTGTAAGCTTTTGCATGTTGCACAGCATGCCCGCACTCATGGGCAGCCACTGCAGCGGCAGCGGCATTGCGCTGGGAATAAACTCCTTCACTTAAGTTAATGGTTTTTTTGGATGGATTGTAATGATCTGTCAGCATCCCTGGGGCCGAAATTACCTTAACATCATAAATGCCATGGTCATGAAGCATTTTTTCAGCGATTTCCTTTCCACTCATCCCGTTCTGAAGATGTACTTTAGAGTACTTTTTAAACTTACTCTTTAGCTTATTGCTCACATACATGCTCACAATAAAGATTAATCCTGCTATTATATAATATCCTAACATCTTTTAATTTTCTTGAATTACTAACCTCTAAAATAGCAAAAACCCGGCCAATTGAAATTTTAAGAAACCTGTCATTGCAGGCTGACAAAATATAAAAGCTACCGGAATAAGATTCCTTTTATTTAAGTTATTTCTCAAACTAAGATATTATCTATATTTGCATCAATCATTTATAAATCTCGCTATGCACTATAAAAGAATACTTCTAAAATTATCCGGGGAAGCTTTAATGGGAGAGCGCCAATATGGCATTGACCCTATAAGACTGGCAGAATATGCTGAAGAAATAAAATCTGTAACAGACCTGGGAATTGAAGTAGCCATAGTGATTGGCGGGGGAAACATCTTTAGGGGAGTTGCCGGCGCCAGCAAAGGAATGGACCGCGTACAGGGCGACCACATGGGTATGCTTGCCACGGTAATCAACGGGCTTGCCCTGCAAAGCGCCCTGGAAGATGGCGGGATACAAACCAGGCTACAATCGGCTATTAAAATAAATGAAGTTGCAGAGCCTTTTATCCGTAGAAAAGCGATCCGCCATCTTGAAAAAGGAAGGGTGGTTATTTTTGGCGGAGGCACCGGAAACCCATATTTTACTACAGATTCTGCCGCGGTATTGCGCGCCATTGAAATTCACGCCGATGTGATCCTTAAAGGCACCCGGGTGGACGGCATCTATACAGCAGACCCTGAAAAAGACAAAAAAGCCACCAAATTTGATTATATTACTTTTGAAGATGTAATTAAAAAAGGGCTAAAAGTAATGGATACAACGGCCTTTACCTTAAGCCAGGAAAATGAATTGCCCATTATTGTATTCGACATGAATACTCCCGGCAATTTATTGCGGGTGGTTACCGGAGAAAAGGTTGGAACTAAAGTCAATTTATAACTAAAAGAGAAAAGCTTAAAAATTCTTATAAAATGGAAGAAATTGAATTCGTTATAGATACCGCCAAAGAAGGTATGGATAAGGCTATTGAGCATTTAAAAAAACAATTGGTAAACATTCGCGCTGGCAAAGCCAACCCTGCCATGCTTGGGGGAGTGCTGGTGGAGTATTATGGTTCCAAAACACCGCTTAACCAGGTGGCCAACGTTACCACTCCAGATGCGCGCACCATTACCATCCAGCCTTTTGAAAAAAGCCTTATTGGAGAGATCGAAAAAGGAATTATGCAGGCTAACCTTGGATTTAACCCTATGAATAACGGGGACAATGTAATTATAAATGTGCCGCCATTAACTGAAGAAAGACGTACTCAGCTGGTAAAAAGTGCTAAAGCTGAAGCCGAAGACGCGAAAGTTGGAGTGCGTAACGACAGGAAAAATGCGAATAATGAATTAAAAAACCTGGATATCTCAGAAGATTTAAGGAAAAATGCTGAAGTGGATGTACAGGAACTTACAGATGAGCATATAAAGAAAATAGATGAGATCCTGGCCGCAAAGGAAAAAGAGATCATGACTATCTGATTTTTTTCTATTCTGAAAAAGTTTAATTATTGCCAGATTGGGCCTCTAAAGGATGTCCCGGTTTGGCAATTTTTATTTTATTTTTCAACTAAAATTCTGGTGCTTTTACTAAAAAAAGATATGCGTAACTGGCTGATCTTGATTTTTGTCTTTTTTACTGCTGAAGTGTGCTGTGCTCAGTACCGCATTCAGGGAAGGATCATTAATGCTGAAAATGGCGAACCCCTCCCCTATGCAGGCATCAATTTTGGGGAGGAACAGGTTTTAACCAATATAGACGGTTCCTTCCAGATAAATTATCATCAGGATCAAATTGAGCTAAAAATTTCCTACGCCGGCTTCAGCAGTAAAACAGTGCAGATTAGCCATGAGATGCAATATGTTCTGGTAAAACTTCAGCCTTCACTACAACAACTGCCGCCTGTAATGCTCTCTTCCGGAGAAAACCCTGCTAACAAAATCATCCGCAAGGCAATCGCCAACAAAGATCAAAATGACCCACAGCGGGCACTGGAACATTTTAGCTACAAAACCTATACAAAACTCATTATCGATAACCTTTCAGAAGAGATGAGGCTGCAGGCCGACACTGCAAATGCCGGAATAGAAACAATTATAAATACTGCCCGGGCATACCTTTCAGAAAAAGTTTCCCGCAACACCTATAGCCGGGGCAAAGGCATAAAAGAAACCGTCCTGGCCCTGGAAACAGCCGGCTTTAAAGAACCGGTTTATGAGATGTTAAGCCTGGAGAGCAACCCGTTATCTCTGTATAAAGAGGACTATAAGCTTTTTGGAACCAACTATGCCGCCCCGCTTGCCAGGGACGCCTTTAAAAATTACACGTTCACCATTCTGGACACCACTGCTACTGCCAGGCCTGCCTATATAATTTATTTTGCCCCGAAAAGGGAGAAAATTGTTGCAGGTTTAGAGGGCGTACTGTACCTGGACACGCTTAGTTATGCTATACAACAGGCTAAAGCCCAATTACTGGGCGCTATAAAACTGGAAGCAAACCACTACTATAACTATTATCCTGAAAACGACCTCTGGTTTCCTGAAAAACAGGTTACCACCATACGACCGGGTTCGGGAGGTAAGGATATTTCGGTTTTTGGCGGGATTATTTCTGTAGGCAGCCTACAAAGAGGTAGTGATCTTTTAAGCAGTATGCTTGGAGGCACGGTAACTAATCCCAACAACTATCTTTCTTCTACTGCCACAAATTATGAAGTGAACTTAAATTACAGCAGTTCCATAGCCCCTAATTCCGCAGCTATAGAGGTGCTACCCGATATTGCGCAGCATTCGCCGGAATTCTGGCAGGAGAACCGGCAGGAAGTATACACCCGGCGGGACCGCAATACCTCGGCTTATATAGATAGCATTATTGATGCGCAAAATATTGAGCGGAGACTGGAAGTGCAAAAATCTGTGCTTAATGGGTATTATCCTCTGGGCTTTTGGGAGCTGGACCTGGGCAATTTGATTAGCTATAACCGCTACGAAGGCTTGAGGCCGGGATTTGGAGGAAAAACCAATTCCAAACTTTCTGAGAAATTCAGCTTTAACGCTTATAGCGCCTATGGGTTCAGAGACCATAAATTTAAATATCATCTGGGCACTTCAATTTATCTTCACAAGGCTTCTGCCACCGCTGTTAATATTGGTTATACTAGCGACATTAGGGAATTTGGATCTTTTGAATATTATAAAAAAGTAAACGATTTTACTTTGCTCCGCCCCCGGTATTCCAATATTACCAATTTCTATAATTATAAGAATTTAAAACTTGGCCTGGAAAACCGCCTTTTTCCTTCACTGGAATCTGAATTATTCCTGAGCAGGAGCAATATCGCGATGAATAATAGTATAGATTACCGCTTTTCCCACAATGGAAAAATATATTCAGAATATGAAATTTCTGAAATAGGCCTGGCTTTATTATGGCGGCCCTTCAGCAAATTTTTGCATACTCCTGAAGAGTATGTAACTATAGAAAATGGTTTTCCACGTTTTACCGCACAGGTTTCTCAGGCTATTAAAGGTATTGCCGGGGGAGATTTTAATTTTACAAGAATAGGCCTGATAGCAGACCATCAAATTATAAGGCTGGACCAATCGCGCACCGAATTTATTCTGGAAGGAAATTATAGCTTTGGAAATCTGCCCCTTACCCACACCTTTAATGCTTCTCCAAATAACGCTAACGAGCAGGGGGTATTTAACCGCTTTTCGGTATCAGGAAAATCTATTTTCGAAACCATGTATTTCAACGAATTCTACAGTGACCGCCTTGCCATGCTTAATATAAGGCACCAGTTGAGGCCTTTTAGACTTGGCCGCAGCATAAGGCCAGAGCTGGTTTTGGTTTCCCGCTTTGCCATTGGGGATATAAGGAATAAACAACAACATCTGGGCACGAGCTTTAAATCCCTGGACCATGGTTTTTCTGAAGCCGGGCTGGAATTAAACAATATTTTCGCAGGTTTTGGCCTTACCACAGCTTACCGTTACGGCGCTTATCACCTACCTGATTTTGAAGATAATTTTTCTCTTAAATTCAGCTTCCGGCTGCCGCTCTGAAAAGCCTTTTTTTGAGGAACTTATCCTAAAGAATTAGCAAAGCTTTTTTTACCTTTGCACTCCTTAAAAAATCAGCATGTCTAAGATTTTCAGTTTTGGATTCTGGAATTCCGTAGCACGGCTTATTCTTCGGAACAGGCTTACTATCATAATTCTTATAATTGCGATCACCATAGGTTTGGCCACCCAGTGGAAAAATATGCGTTTTTCTTATACTGAAGCCAATTTGCTGCCAGATGATCATCCTATCAATCAGGCGTATAACGATTTTCTTGATAAATTTGGAGAAGAAGGTAACCTGATTGTAATTGCCGTAAAAGATTCTGCTTTGTTTACGCCTGAAAAATTCCAGGCCTGGACTGCGCTTAACGACAGCCTGGCCACATTTCCGCAGATAGATTACGTGCTGTCCATCAACGGCTTGCAAACTCTGGAAAAATTTAATGATCCCAACAGGTTTGAAATGGTCCCTTTTATTGAAGAAGGGAATCCGGGCCAGGACAAATTACAGGAATATGAAAATGAGCTTTTTAACGGCCTGCCTTTTTATGAGAATCTTATTTACAGCTCCCATTCTAACACCATACAATCGGCGCTTTATGTAAATAAAGACATTGTAAACTCCAAAGAGCGCAAAACCTTTGTGCTTGAAGAGCTGGAGCCACTGCTGAATAATTTTAATGAAAAGTACAATCTGGATGTTAGGGTTTCGGGAATGCCTTACATCCGTACGCTAAATTCTCAAAATATTATAGATGAAATTGGGCTTTTTCTCCTTGCGGCCCTTATTGTAACCTCTTTAATTTTCTTTTTCTTTTTCCGTTCGGCAAGAGCGACATTTATTTCTATGGTCACGGTTTGTATTGGTGTAATGTGGGCCTTTGGGGTAATTGGCCTTCTACATTATGAAATCACCATTCTTACCGCCATTATCCCGCCGCTAATTATTGTAATTGGAATTCCTAACTGTATCTTCTTAATAAACAAATATCAGCAGGAAATCCAGAAACACGGGAACCAGGCAAAATCGCTGCAGCGGGTAATTACCAAAGTGGGAAATGCCACTTTGATGACCAACCTTACCACTGCTTCGGGATTTGCGACTTTTATCTTAACAGACAGCACTTTGCTGAAGGAATTCGGCATTGTGGCTTCCATCAACATTCTGGCGCTTTTCCTGCTTTGCCTGCTGGTAATTCCAATTATCTATAGCTATATGTCGCTGCCCAAGGAAAAACACCTGAAGCACCTGAACAAACGCTGGATTGGCGCTTTTGTGGGTTGGATGGAAAAAATGGTGCGCCATCGCAGGATTAGTATTTACATAGTTTCCATTACTTTACTGGCATTGAGTATTATTGGGATCTACAACATTAAAGTTTCAGGCAGCCTGCTGGAAGATATGCCGCAAGATGCCGAATTCTTCCACGACATCGAATTTTTTGAAGAGGAATTTGACGGGATTATGCCTTTGGAAATTCTTATCGACACGAAGAGGAAACAGGGCGTGATGAAACTTTCCACCTTAAAAAGAATGGACAGGCTGGAAAACCTTATTGCTGAAGTGCCCGAGCTTTCTAAACCGCTATCTGTAGTACGGCTGGTAAAATACTCCAAACAGGCTTATTACAACAGCAATCCAAAATACTACCAGTTGCCCACTTCGCAGGAGCAAAATTTTATTATGCCTTACATAAAGGGCATGCCTTCTACAGACAATCTTCTTTCATCTTATGTAGATTCTACCGGGCAATATGCCAGGATCACCACTTTTATGAAAGATATTGGTACAGAAGAGATGCAACGTATAGAAGAAAACCTCTGGCCACAGATCAATAAAATTTTTCCTGAAGACCGTTATGAGGTTTCCTTAACAGGTAAAGCCCTTATATTTCAAAAAGGGACTAACTACCTGGTAAAAAACCTGGTATTGAGCCTGTCTTTGGCTATTTTTCTTATTGCAGGGCTAATGGCCTGGATGTTCAGGTCTTTCAGGATGATTTTGATCTCCCTGGTACCAAACCTGCTACCCTTACTGGTAACCGCAGGAATGATGGGCTTTCTTGGCGTGCCCATTAAACCATCCACTATCCTGGTATTTAGCATCGCGTTTGGGATATCGGTAGATGACACCATTCACTTCCTGGCAAAATACCGGCAGGAATTAAAAAGCAATAACTGGAAAATAAAACGTTCGGTTTATGCTGCCTTAAGGGAAACAGGAGTGAGCATGTTCTACACTTCTATTGTACTTTTCTTTGGCTTTTCAGTATTTATGATTAGTAGTTTTGGCGGAACCGTTGCACTGGGCGGACTGGTCTCGGCAACTTTATTGTTTGCCATGCTGGCCAATTTGCTGTTGCTGCCCTCGCTGCTGCTGTCCCTGGAAAGGAGCATTGCCAATAAAGAAGTACTAAAAGAACCGGCAATTGATATTATAGAAAGTTCTGAAGAGGATGAAGAAAATCCCGAAGAGCAGAATACCAACAAAAATCAAAATTAAAAATCAAAGCTTTGTGTGCTGCAGTGGAAAAATTATCTTTGTTTCCAACAAAATCTAGGCATAATGATACAGGCAAAAATTGCTGAAATATTAAACAGCAATCAATTTTTACAGGAATTTCAGGTAAACGGATGGGTACGTTCTTTCCGGAGCAACCGCTTTATAGCGCTTAATGACGGTTCCACCATAAACAACCTTCAATGCGTTTTAGATTTTGAAAATACCGACGAAGAAATCCTTAAAAGAATAACGGTAGGTGCGGCAGTGGGCATAAAAGGAACCTTAAAGGAAAGTGCCGGAAGCCAGCAACGCGTGGAAATTGAAGTAAAAGAGATCAAAATACACGGAGACGCCAACCCGGAAGAAGTAAAGCTTACCATTCTTTCTCCCAAGCGCCACAGCCTGGAAAAACTAAGGGAGCAGGCACACTTAAGAGTGCGCACCAATACTTTTGGCGCGGTAATGAGGGTGCGGTCAAAATTGTCTTTTGCCGTGCACAGCTATTTTCAGCAGAACAATTTTCACTACGTCAATACCCCAATTATTACCGGGAGTGATGCAGAAGGTGCCGGAGAAATGTTTAAAGTCACTAACCTGGACCTGAAGAACCCTCCCAAAAATGAAGATGGCAGCATCGACTATAAAAAGGATTTCTTCGGAAAAGAGACCAATCTCACCGTTTCAGGGCAGTTGGAAGGAGAAACTTTCGCGATGGGATTAGGACAAATCTATACTTTTGGCCCAACTTTTAGAGCTGAAAATTCCAACACCTCACGCCATCTTGCCGAATTCTGGATGATAGAGCCTGAAGTAGCCTTTTGTGACCTGGACGGGAATATGGACTTGGCTGAAGATTTTATTAAATATGTGCTGAAATATATTCTGGAAAACTGCAAAGATGACCTCGAATTTTTAGATCAGCGCCTGGCAAATGAAGACAAAGCGAAGCCCAAAGCGGAACGCAGCGACATGGGCCTCCTGGAAAAGCTTCATTTTGTGCTTGATAATAATTTTAAGAGAGTAAGTTATACCGAAGCTATCGAAATCCTGAAGGATTGCAAGCCGAATAAAAAGAAGAAATTCCAGTACCTTATTGAAGAATGGGGCGCCGACCTGCAAAGCGAACATGAGCGTTACCTGGTAGAAAAACATTTTAAATCCCCGGTGATCCTTTTTGATTATCCTGCCAATATTAAAGCCTTTTACATGCGCCTTAATGAAGACGGAAAAACAGTTAGGGCAATGGATATCCTCTTTCCCGGAATTGGTGAAATTGTGGGAGGATCTCAAAGAGAAGAACGCCTGGAAGTTCTCAAGGACAAGATGAAGGTGCTTAATATAGACGAAAAAGAGCTTTGGTGGTACCTGGACACCCGGAAATTTGGGACCTGCGTGCACAGCGGTTTTGGCCTTGGTTTTGAAAGGCTGGTGCAGTTCTCTACCGGGATGGGCAACATAAGGGATGTTATTCCTTTCCCAAGGACACCTCAAAATGCTGAATTTTAAAATAATTTTACTTATACAATAACAACAAACCTCACAGCTTCTTAAATTCTGTGAGGTTTTTAATTTTATAAATGAAAATAATAGAAACCCATATTGTTCCGGCTATTGATGAAAAAATCAGGTTGCAGGAATATGCCGTTTCTATTTTTAAAACCATTCCTACCCGCAGCGGTGTTAAAAAAGCCATTAAACGCGGGGAAATTCTCCTGAACGGCAAACCTGCCAAAACCGCCAACTGGATCGCAGAAGGCCAGAAGATAGAGCTGCTGCAGCCTATAGAAGGTAAAAGAAAGGCTTACCGGTTAAAACTGGAAGTGCTTTTTGAAGATGATGACCTTGCTGTGGTAAAAAAACCTTCAGGCATCCCTACCAGCGGCAACTACTTTAAAACTGTAGAAAATGCCCTGTCTTTTAACCTTAAGAAATCTGCAAAAATTTCTGCTTTAGCTTTCCCATTGCCGGTACACAGGTTAGACAATCCCACGAGTGGTTTGCTTATCTGCGCCAAAACACGGCCGTCCCTGGTGGCGCTTCAGAAAAAATTTAAAGAAAGAAAAGTTCAAAAAACATATATCGCACTTTGCAGCGGCAATGTTCCGGAAAAGGCAATTTTTGATGACGATATTGATGAAAAAAAGGCCCTAACCCATATTGAAAGAATTAAATCGTTTCACGCCAATAATCAGGAATTTTCCCTGATTAAAGTATTTCCCCATACCGGCCGCACGCATCAAATTAGGATACATTTATCCGGTAAGGGTTTTTCAATATTAGGAGATACAAAATACGGCGGAATTGAAATTCAGCAGAAAAAAGGAATTTTTCTAGCTGCTGTTGGGCTAATTTTTCACCATCCCTTTACAAATGAATTCCTGAATTTTGAAATTCCTGTTCCGCAGAAATTCTTAAAAGCGGAAAAATACCTCCGACGCCCTTAACAAAATTTTACCACAAACATCTTCCATGCCAAAGCTAGTATAGCATTGTTTTCCTTATTTTTGTAGTAAAGCAAAAGGTATTATATGCTTAAGCAACAATTAAACTTTAAACTTTCTCAAAAACTATCTCCTCAGCAAATCCAGTTGATGAAGTTAATCCAATTGCCCACACAGGCATTTGAACAACGGCTCAAGCAGGAAATAGAGGAAAACCCTGCTTTGGAAGATGGCAGGGAAGAAGTGCGGGATGAGTTTGAAGATGATTTTTCCAATGAGAATGAACCGGAGGAGGATAATTATGATGAAGCTCTGGAAGATTTTAACGTGGATGATTACCTTAGCGATGATGAGATTCCCAGCTACCGGCTAAACGCTAATAATTACAGTGCAGATGATGAAGAAAAGAGAGTTCCCTACGCTGCCGGAACCTCTTTTACACAGCATTTAAAATCGCAACTCAACACCTTCCGCTTTAATGAAACTGAACAGGAAATAGCAGAATTCCTGGTAGGTAGTGTAGATGAAAGCGGCTACATTCGCAGGAGCATCCAGGATATTGTGGATGACCTTGCCTTTACCCAAAACGTTTACACTGATGAAGAAACTGTTGAAAAAGTGCTTCAGCGGGTACAAAAGCTTGATCCTGCCGGGGTAGGCGCAAGATCTTTACAGGAATGCCTTCTTATTCAGCTAAAACGAAAGGAAGATACAGAAGCCGTTGAACTGGCCTACGACCTGCTGGAAAAATCCTTTGATCACTTCAGCAAAAAGCATTATTCAAAACTACTTACGCGGCACGATATATCAGAAGACCAGCTACGGGACGCCATAGAAGTTATTGAACATCTTAACCCAAAACCCGGTGGGGCTTATTCAGGCAACACCCGAGTGGTGGAACATGTAATTCCGGATTTTACCATAAAAATAGTAGATGGCGAACTGGAGCTAAGCCTTAATGGGCGAAATGCTCCTGAAATGCATGTTTCACGCGATTACAGCAACATGCTTAAGGGCTACAAGGAAAGCAAGAAAAAAACCAAAGAGCAGAAGGATGCCGTAATGTTTATTAAACAAAAGCTGGACGCTGCAAAATGGTTTATTGAAGCCATCAAACAACGGCAGCAAACGCTTATGGTAACCATGAGCTCCATAATGAACTACCAAAAAGAATATTTCCTCACCGGCGATGAAAGAAACCTGCGGCCAATGATCCTGAAGGATATTGCTGATGAGATAGAAATGGACGTTTCTACCGTCTCCAGGGTAGCCAATAGTAAATACGTTGATACTCCTTATGGCACGAAACTAATAAAAGAATTCTTTTCAGAATCTATGAAAAATGACCAGGGAGAAGATGTTTCTACCCGGGAAATCAAAAAGATTCTGGAAATTTCTATTGAAGAAGAAGACAAAAGAAGGCCGCTAACCGATGAAAAACTGGCCAAAGTACTTAAGGATAAAGGTTACCCAATCGCCCGCAGGACAGTGGCAAAATACAGGGAGCAGCTAGATATTCCCGTTGCAAGATTACGTAAACAGATTTAATGAAATTTCTTTTAAAAAGCGCCTCCTATATTTTTCACCCCTTATGGATGCCATTTGCAGGAAGCCTTCTTTATTTTATTTTGACCCCACGGTTTTTCCCAATAGAATTAATAAAAGCAAAATTGCTGGCAATTGCCATTATTACACTCTTTATACCAGTGGTATTTTATTTTTTGCTGAAAAACCTGGGAAAGGCAAATTCTCCTTTTCTGCCTGACGTAAAGGAAAGAAGATGGCCACTTCTTTTCTATGTGTTTCTCACCCTAATGGTCCTGCACCAGATCCTGAATGTTTACAATTATCCGGCTTTATATTTCTATTTTGTAGGTATTCTTTTTTCAGGGCTCACCTGCCTCATCCTGGCTTTTCTGCATTTTAAGATTAGCCTGCACCTGGTTGGTCTCTCAGGATTTACAATGTTTCTTATTGCCCTTGGCGCACACTTCCATTTAAATCTTATCTATAGTATTGCCTTTCTTGTAACTGCTCTGGGCCTTACCGCTTCTTCCCGCCTATTCTATAAAGCCCATACTCCCATAGAACTTATTCTGGGCCTTTTTATAGGTTTGATTCCGCAAATTATAGTATTGAATTACTGGCTCTAAAAGCTTCATTTAAAAGCATTATGAGTTTCCCACGAATTAATAGAAAAGAAATCACCAGGATTTTAAAATTATAAAATATAGAACATCAGCCCCATTTTAAGGGTTGAGAGTCCCACGTTTTGATCCTGAAGGGAAGCATCTGCAAAGAAAGGATTGAGGCTGTAATAAAAGTGAAAGTTAAAGGTGTTATAACCAAAGGTAAAGGTTGCTCCCAACCGAAACCGCTCTAATTCCGGCACTTCCGTCTGTTTCACCTGATTATTATTCTGGACAAAATTCGAGCGAAAGTGGTAGATATATCCTAGCCTTACACCGGTATAAATTCTCCAGAATCGATATGTGGTAGCGGTGGATGTGCGCCATCGGAACTCCAAAGGAGCTTCCACAGCCTGGGTGGTAAAACGATTGGTGTCATATGATATATCTTCGTCTAATGCTCTAAAAATACTTTCTCCAGATTCCTCTTCCCCTATAAATAAATTCTGCCCATAACTGTTTATGGCCCATCCCAGACCGGCACCAATTGCGACATTCCTTCTTTTATTCAGCGGAAAATCCCGGGTAAAACCAGCCTGAAAACCACCTGAAAACCCAGATTGGGAAATTTCATCTGGTTTATTGGTAAGAAGATTAAAAGTAAAACCCACATAAAATTGATCTTCCCGGTAAAGGCTATCTACTACCATAGGAATAGTGTCGCCAATTTTGAAAGTAAGATCTTGTTCCTGTGCCATAGCAAGGCTGCTTCCAAAAAATACAAGAACAACAAACAAGGCTTTAAAATCTTTCATAAAACAGGAAAACATGAATTACTTACCGCAAAAACAGAATAGTATGGATTGCGGAACAACAAAAAATAGCAATTGACTTATATTAATTAATATTCCAGAAGTCATTCTATACTTCCTTCTACTTTAGAATGAAAATTAAAATGCCAGCTCCAATATAATACATAGACCCTCTAAATATAAAAACATCCTGCCTAAAACTTAGACAGGATGTTAGTATTTTAACTTCTTTGTTAAAAGTAAATCCTACAAATTCTGGGTAGGATCTCCCACCACGGTAGTATAATTAATTTTTAAAGCTTCCGCTTTTCTCAATTCCTGCTTAATATCGGAAACAAGTCCCATATTGGTCTCTTCATCCACCTTTAAGGCTGTGGTTAAATAGGGAACCAGCTCTTCTCTTTTGGTTTCCCTTTCCTGGAAGATAAATTGCTGTACTTCTTCCACCCTGGCAAATTTATCATTTAACTGGATACGGGCTTCTGTACCAAACTTATCCTGATATCTCTGGCTTGGTTTTCCTGCATAAATATACATCACCAAATCCTTTTTATCCAGCTTTTCAACCTGGTCTGCAAAAGGTAGTTTATTTTGCACCATCAGAGTAGTTTCCCTCATTGTGGTAGCCACCATAAAGAAGAAAAGCAGCATAAATACAATATCTGGTAAAGAAGCCGTACTAATAGCAGGCAACTCTCCGGATTTCTTCTTTTTAAATTTAGACATAAATGGTCAATTTAAATTATTAATTAAGGAATACCATAACTAAGGTTTTAGCTTCCCTTTGGTTCTGCTTCAGACAACTTCTGCGGAATCATATCTTTTATTACCCCAATCTTCTCTTCCAGCGCGTCTTTATCGCCAGTATAATTGGGATCGTTATAGGCGGCCTCCATTTCGTTAAAACTAACGTTATAAAGTCGCTTAGCCTCCCTGTTTCTTAAGAAATTGTAGGCAGCAACCAGTTCATTCTGAACCGCGATATAAGTACCATACTCCGTACCCCGGTTGTTCTGCAATGCGATAACGGCCTTTTGAGGATTTACTGAAAGGTCCGGATCCTTAGAACCCTGGCAAAAACTACATGCCTCATCACCGGTACCTCCTCCATTATCCAAAAATTCTATTGCAGCTTCGCGAAGCTCACTAAGCTCCATCTCTTCATCTTCCACCAACAAATCGTTATTACTATTAATAATAACCTCGTAAACGTTACGCATTTTTAATGTTGGCGGTTCCACATCTTCATCCTGCCATGGCGGAAGTTTCCTGCTAATCCCTTTATCTGTCTCGATGGTTGTGGTAACCAGGAAGAAGATTAAGAGCAGGAAAGCAATATCTGCCATAGAACCCGCATTAACTTCTGGTGATGATCTTCTAGCCATAATTTATTTTATTAATTTTCTCACTCCTGAAACAATCATTGCTCCTACCGCGATGGCTGCAAGGATATAGAAAGTTACCAAGCCAGCACCTACCCAGTGAGAGCCGTTAGCAGACAATGTTCCGCCGTCTTTCAAAATCACTTCAGACCCGTCAGTTACAAGATAAGCAACAATTACTATGATTGCAAAGGCCCCAATAGAAATAAGTGTATTCTTAATATTTCCCCTGAACAGTCCTGCAATCACAAAAATTCCAACCAATATTATAACCACTCCCAGTACTATGTAGGCTACCCACATAAATGGTACCAGAAGGCTGGTTTGCAGATCGGCCGAAGCGTCTATGGCATCATCCCCTGCCGCAATGATCCTACCCAAAAGGATAAGCCCAATTACGCCGATGACAATAGCCAGATATTTTAATATTTTATGTAAGGTCATAATTATTTTATTCTGGTCTTAAACTCTTTTTCTGTTTTTGTAATCTACCAACATATCAATTAAAAGAATTGATGCGTCTTCCATATCATTCACGATACTGTCAATTTTTGCAATGATATAGTTGTAGAATATCTGAAGGATAATAGCAACAATCAGACCGAATACCGTTGTTAAAAGTGCTACTTTAATACCCCCTGCAACAAGTGAAGGTTGCATATCGCCGGCTGCTTCAATTCTATCAAAAGCCTGGATCATACCAATTACCGTACCCATGAACCCAAGCATTGGAGCAAGTGCAATAAATAGAGACACCCAAGATACGTTCTTTTCGAGCTGTCCCATTTGAACTCCACCGTAGGCAACCACCGCTTTTTCCGCAGCTTCAATGCTCTCATCTGCACGGTCAAGCCCCTGGTAGTAAATAGATGCAACAGGACCACGTGTGTTTCGGCAAACTTCTTTAGCAGCTTCAACCCCACCGCTTTTAAGTGCGTCTTCCACGTCCTGAGCAAGTTTTTTAGTGTTTGTTGTAGCCAGGTTTAAGTAGATAATTCTCTCTATGGCAATAGCCAAACCAAGAATCAGACACAAAAGAACAATCCCCATAAATCCAGGACCACCTTCTATGAAACGTCTTTTTAATTCCTGATGAAAACCAGCCGATTCTTCGTCACCCACCTGGTCAGCAGCTGCGGCATCCTCATCTTGTTGCACAAAGTTTACGATGGATGTGCTCGGCAATGTTTTCACATTGTTTGCCGCATTGAGATTACCGGCTCCAAGCACCATAATCGCGGCGATTACCAAAATAGAAAATAATCTTTTCATTACTGTTTGTCTTAATTTAATTAGTTAAAGGGTTAAATATAAAAATAATTTTTCAATAAAACACTTAGCAGAGAGGAAGGGATTCGAACCCTCGATACGCTTGTGGCGTATACACACTTTCCAGGCGTGCGCCTTCGACCACTCGGCCACCTCTCTATTCAAATGTTTAAAACGGTGCGGCAAATAACAAAAAAAATAATACATCGTCAAGCATGATGCGTTAATTTTTATGACATTTCGCCCCTTAATGATGTTTCAAAGATAGTTTTAAATACTTTGGGAGATAAATCTTTTTCCAATAAATACATTAGTTTTCCAACTGCCGCTTCTGTGGTAATATTTTTTCCAGACACTACTCCTATGTTTTTCAGGCCGGTACTGGTTTCATAATTCCCCATGACCACGCTTCCACCTATGCACTGGGTAACATTTACTATTTTTAATCCCGAAGAAATTTTTTCCTTCAGAATATTTAAAAACCATCTGTCGTTTGGAGCATTGCCACTTCCATAAGTTTCCAGGACCACTCCTTTCAAATCTTTTTTAGAAAGAAGATATTCCATAGCATCTTCTGTAATTCCCGGAAATATTTTCAGGATAAGAATATCACGGCACAACTCCCGGTGCAGCTTCATCTTTTGTTTTTTATCTGATTTCCATATTGCCTGCTCATTCACTGAAAGATATACCCCAGATTCTGCCAAAGGTATATAATTAGGCGAAGCGAAAGCCTGGAAATGCTCTGCATTAATCTTGGTGGTACGGTTTGCCCGGTACAATTTATATTCAAAATATAGCCCTACTTCAGATAAAACAGGCCTCCCGTTTTTTTGAAGTCCGGCAATCTGGATACTGGTAATTAAATTTTCTTTTGCATCTGTTCTTAAATCTCCAATGGGCAACTGTGAACCTGTAAATATGATGGGTTTATGTAGATTTTCAAACATAAAACTTAGTGCAGAAGCGGTATAAGACATGGTATCACTCCCGTGAAGCACTACAAAGCCATCGTAATCTTCATAATTTTTTGCTATAGTCTCAGCGATTTTAAGCCAGTAACCGGGATTCATATTGGATGAATCTATAGGATTTTCAAAGCTTAGGGTATGAATTTCATGTTCCAGAATTTTAAGTTCAGGTATATTCTGAAGTAACTCATCAAAATTAAAAGCCTTTAACGCTCCTGTCTCATAATCCTTAATCATTCCAATGGTACCACCGGTATAGACGAGCAGGATCTTAGCGCTTTTTCTCATACATGCTTTCTTTGTTGATCACAGGATTTGCATACATAAGCAGATAACTGTTAAGCTCCAGCGCATTTTTATACCCAACTCTCCTGGTAAGCCTCCTTTCAAACTGCCGCTTTTCCTTATCGGTATATTTAGAAGCGTATTTTTCATTATTATTTACCAAATCACAGGCAATGTAATTGGCGGGCCATAATTTATAGTTTTCATATATTTTCTGGTCAATCTTTTCTGCCACTGCCTTTAGCTGATCATTTACAGAGCCGGCATTATTTTCAATTTCAGCAAAAACCTGTTCATCCAGAACTCCGCAGGCGCTAATATGAATTCTCCCTTTTTGTCCCAACGCGCCCTGCATGATAGAATTAAAATCCTCATTTGCAGATTTCACATAAGTTTCCTGCATTCGCTTAGCCATAAGTTCAGGCATTTTAAGAATATCTGTAGGGTCAAATTCGTAAGACATGGCCACCGGCACCATCTTTAATTTGGTAAAATATTCCGCCAGGCTTAAATCCCCTTTCGCCATGGCGAGCATTTTTAAAACCCCCTGCTGGGTATGGTCACTGCCGTCTTTGGTGCGGCCTTCCCGCTGTGCCATCCATACAGACCTGTTATCTTCGAATAGAAGTTTGCGAATATATTCTGAAAGTTTCATGGAACTCTTCAGCATTTGCCTTGGCCCAAGTCCCCGCAGCACCAGGAAATTCCGGTTAAGCCGTGAAAGCGCAAGTAGAAAATTCTTTTTCACCAGGTTATCCCCAATAGCCGAAGCAGTCATGACGAGATTATGATCATAAAGGGTGTAGTTCAGCAAAGATGTATCCAGGATAATATCTCGATGATTGGAGATGTAAAAATAAGACTCATCCTCCTTCAACTTATCAAAGCCGCTATAAGTAAGGCCTTCAGTGGTTTTTTCCAGAACTTTCTCTACGGAATGATAGATTACTTTTGTCTGGAAATCCCTAATGGAGCGGCATGCCACCACCAATTCCTCAATTTCAGAATATTCCTTTTCCGGGAATGTAAACTGAAGCAGCGCCTTAACCATAGGATGCCTTACATATTCCCGCAGGGCTTGCTCCACTTCCTCATCTTTGTAAAATCTTATATCTTCAAAATTGCTCACTAATTTTTTTATCTAGGCTTCAACAGCTTGTATTAATTCAATTGTATTTAAAGGGCAATATAAACAAAACTCCTTCAACAGAATGCCGCAGTTACTCAAGAAAATACAAAAATTCCTCTTTATACCCCAAAAACAGCCTGAGAATTGGCAGTAGTAATCCTGGCCACCTCTTCAAGCTTTAAATTATAGATTTCAGCTACTTTTTCAGCTACTTTTAGAAGATAAACCGGATCGTTTCTTTTCCCGCGGAAGGGGGTTGGCGCCAGATAAGGCGCGTCTGTTTCCAGCACAATATCTTCAATGGAAACCTGGTCAAGAAAACGATCAATTTTACCATTTTTAAAGGTCACCACCCCTCCAATCCCCAGTTTCATATTATAGGAAAGGGCCTTTTTGGCCTGTTCCAGGTTTCCTGTGAAGCAGTGAAAAATCCCGAAGAGCTCTTCTCCCTTTTCACTTTCCAGCACCTCAAAAACCTCATCAAAAGCCTCCCGGCAGTGAATAACAATAGGTAAACCGTGATTTTTAGCCAGGCGGATCTGTCTTTTAAAAGCTTCCTGTTGTATAGAAAGTGTGCTTTTATCCCAGTACAAATCTATTCCAATTTCGCCAACGGCATAAAAACTATTCTTTTTAAACTGGGTTTCCACATTGGCAAGTTCTTCTTCAAAGTTTTCTTTAACATGCGTGGGATGCAGCCCCATCATCAAAAAAACATTTTCAGGATAATCTTCCTGCAGTTTATACATTCCCGGCACATATTCTGAATCTATAGCGGGGATAAAAAAGCGTTCAATCCCGGCATCTATGGCTTTGGAAATGGCTTCTTTTCTATCTTCATTAAAAGCTTCGCTGTATAAATGCGTGTGAGTGTCTGTTAAAATCATAAACACAAAAATAATTTATTTTGAAGACCTATCTTTGTGAAAAAAGAAAGAATGTCATCTCTAAGAAAATTGCTGAAAGAAAAAGGATATCAGCGTATAAAATTTAAATACACTAAAACCAATCATATAGAAATAGTTGCGAAAATCAATAATATTGAAGGCAATTTTATTTTAGACACCGGCGCCTCCAGCACCTGTGTGGGCATGGAAGCCGTAAAACATTTTGAACTAATTGCTGAAGATAGTGATGTAAAAGCGGCAGGAGCGGGAGCCACTAACATGCTTACTCAAATTGCCCAGAAGAACCTGATCCAGATTAAAGGCTGGAAGAAGAAAAAGGTAGACCTGGTGCTTTTTGACCTTCGGCATGTAAATGAGGCGCTTATTAATCATGATGCTGAAAAAGTGCACGGCATTATTGGTGCCGATCTGCTAAAAAAGGGTAAAGCGGTTATAGATTATGGCAAAAAAGCCTTGTACTTAAAATAATATTTAGGGGATTTTTCCCCTTTGACAGGAGCAGCAGAGAAACTTATCTTTGAAGAAGTTAATGTTAGAAACATGTCTATTATTAAAAAAAGAAGTTTAGAACCGGCCTCACTCATTATCCTGACTATTTTTATAGTGGGGGTCTTATTTCTGAATTTTTTAAACCTTTACTTCTTATTTTAATTTTGATTAGCAAAATCAAAAAAGCCGCATCAACGTGCGGCTTTTTATTTATTTATCTGAGAACATTACAGTTCCAGGGCTCTCTTCACATCGTTATCCATTAGTAATTCTTCCGGATTTTCTAAGGCCTCTTTCACAGCAACAAGGAAGCCTACAGATTCTTTACCGTCAATAATCCTATGGTCGTAAGAAAGGGCCACATACATAATTGGCCTGATTTCAACATGGCCATCTATCGCCACAGGACGTTCCACAATATTGTGCATTCCAAGAATGGCACTTTGCGGAGGGTTAATGATTGGAGTAGACAACATAGAACCAAAAACTCCACCATTGGTGATGGTAAATGTTCCGCCAGTCATATCGTCTACAGTAATATTTCCATCCCTTGCTTTTAAGGCCAGTCGCTTCACTTCTTCTTCAACTCCTCTAAAGCTAAGGTTTTCAGCATTTCTAATTACCGGCACCATCAATCCTTTAGGGCCGGAAACGGCAATACTAATATCTTTATAATCGTAGCTAACTTTATAATCTCCATCTATCATAGAGTTTACATCAGGAAAAAGATCTAAAGCGCGGGTTACAGCCAAAGTAAAGAAGGACATAAACCCTAGGCTCACCCCGTGTTTATCCTTAAATTCTTCTTTATATTTTTTACGAAGCGCAAAAATTGGAGACATGTCTACCTCATTAAAAGTAGTTAACATGGCGGTCTCGGTCTTTGCGCTTACCAGCCTTTCTGCAACTTTGCGGCGAAGCATAGACATCTTTTTACGGGATTCTCCTCGTTTTCCGGTTCCCGGAGTTCCCATAGAAGCTTTGGCCTGTACGGCATCTTCTTTGGTAATCCTGCCGTCCCTGCCGGTTCCTTTTACAGATTTAGAATCCATTCCTTTTTCGTCAAGGATTTTTTTGGCCGCGGGAGAAGGACTTCCGGAAGCATAAGTATCCTGCTTTTGCTCTGGAGTAGTAGATTTGGAAGGTTTTTCTTCTTTAGGTTCAGCCTTTTTACTATCGGCTTTAGTTGAAGTTTCTTCCTCCTGTTCTGTCACCTCCTCTTCGGCAGATTCATCTTTTTTATTGTCGCCTCCGGGTTTTGGGGCATCGGTATCTATTAGGCACACTACTTCCCCAACGGCTACGGCATCACCTTCTTCAGCTTTTAAGGTAATAATTCCACTGGCTTCTGCCGGAAGTTCAAGGGTAGCTTTATCGCTGTCCACTTCGGCAATTGCCTGATCTTTTTCTACGTATTCTCCATCTTCCACTAACCACTGTGCAATTTCAACTTCTGTGATGGATTCCCCTGGAGAAGGAACTTTCATTTCTAAGGCCATGATCTTAATTTTTATTTTTGGTCTTCTGCCTTGGCAGAAAGGTTATTCTTTTTATTTATTAAACTGATTCCTGTAAGGATTTATCAAAAACTCCTGCAATTACTCTTTGATGGCGTTTTTTATAACGTACAGAACTACCTGCGGCCGGTGCTCCGTAAAACTTCCTGCTGCAAACCCTCATACTCCGGGCGTCATCAAAATGCAGCAATAAATGTCCATAGGCACCCATATTCCTTGGTTCTTCCTGTGCCCAAACCAGGTCGTCTGCATTTTTATATTTACTAATGGTTTCTTTCATCTGTTTTACCGGCAAAGGGAACAATTGCTCTATTCTTACCAGTGCCACATCTTCCCGGTTGTTTTCTTCCTTAAATTCCAAAAGGTCATAGTAAAATTTCCCTGTACAGAACACGAGGCTCTTCACTTTATCAGGTTTGGCATTTCCGGCGTCGATTAAAGGCTGAAAACTACCATTTGCAAATTCTTCTTTGGTAGAAATTACCTTTGGATGTCTAAGCAAACTTTTAGGTGTAAAAACAATAAGTGGTTTTCTAAAACCAACCTTCATCTGCCTTCTTAACAAATGAAACATATTCGCCGGTGTGGTAATATCAGCCACATACATATTATCCTTAGCACAAAGCTGAAGGAAACGTTCCATCCTTCCTGACGAGTGTTCTGCTCCCTGGCCTTCATAGCCATGAGGCAGGAACATTACCAGCCCGTTCTGCAACTTCCATTTATCTTCTGCCGCAGAAATATACTGGTCTATCATAATTTGCGCGCCGTTCACAAAATCCCCAAACTGTGCTTCCCAGATGGTAAGGGTATTTGGGCTGGCCATGGCATAACCATAATCGAATCCAACCACCCCATATTCAGAAAGCGGCGAATTATAGATGAAAAATTCACCTGTTCTTCCTTCTATATTATTATGAAGAATAATTTCTTCTTCACTATCTTCTACTTTTAATACCGCATGCCGATGTGAGAAGGTACCTCTTTCACTGTCCTGCCCGCTTATTCGAATATGGTAACCTTCCTTCATAAGAGACCCGTAAGCCAAATGCTCTGCCATAGACCAGTCCAGCTTATTGTCTTCAAAATACATTTTATGCCGCAGGTTCACCAGTTTATCGATCTTACGCATAAACTTCTTTCCTTCCGGCAATTTGGAAACAGCCTCAGCCACCTTGTCCAGTTTTTCAATGGCATAGGTGGTATCTACTTCTTCCATCATCTTATCCTCCTGGGCATTATCAAAACCTTCCCACTCATCCTGCATAAAAGGAGTGATCCTGGTTTTTTCTTCTTTTCGCGAATCTTCAAGGCTTTCTTCCAGGCTGGCTTTGTAATCGTCTTCCAGCTTCTGCAGGAAGCTGTCATCTATAACGCCTTCTTTTTTAAGCTTTTCAGCATATATATCTCGGGCGTTTTGATGTTTTGCAATAGCTTTATAAAGCTTAGGCTGGGTAAATCTTGGCTCATCCCCTTCGTTATGGCCATATTTACGATAGCCAAGTAAATCTATAAAAACATCGCGATGGAACTTCATCCGGAATTCCAGTGCAAAAAGAATAGAATGTACCACAGCCTCGGCATCATCAGCATTAACATGAAGTACCGGAGAAAGGGTAACCTTGGCAACATCTGTACAATACGTAGAAGACCTTGCATCCAGATAATTTGTGGTAAAACCAATCTGGTTATTCACTACAATATGGATTGTACCGCCATTGCTGTACCCATCCAGCTGGGCCATTTGTATAACTTCATACACTACGCCCTGCGCGGCTATTGCCGCATCGCCATGTACAAGAATAGGAAGCACCTTAGAACTGTCTCCGTTATAATGCCGGTCCTTTTTAGCCCTGGCAATTCCTTCTACCACAGCTCCCACAGTTTCCAGGTGTGAGGGGTTAGGAGCAATATTAATGTTAATGTCGTTGCCATTATCTGTAGTGCGGCAGGAGGTCCAGCCCAGATGATATTTTACATCCCCGTCAAAAATATCCTGTTCATAATCTTTCCCGTCAAACTCACTAAAGATATCTTTGGCGCTTTTTCCAAAAATGTTGGTAAGGGTATTTAAGCGACCGCGATGCGCCATTCCCATCACAAAATCTTTAATCCCGTGTTCAGCGGCTTTTTCAATAAGCGCGTCCAGAGCGGGAATTAAACTCTCCCCTCCTTCCAGCGAAAAGCGTTTTTGCCCTACATATTTGGTATGTAAAAAGCCTTCAAAGGAAACCGCCTCGTTTAGTTTTCTAAGAATTTGCTTTTTCTGAGCCACCTCAAATTTGGGATGGTTTTCATTAATGTTCAGTTTTTTCTGAATCCACTCGATCTCTTCCGGCTTCCTAATAAACATATATTCCACCCCAATGGATTCACAATAAATATGTTCAAGGTGGTTGATGATCTCCTGAAGACTTTTAGGTCCAATACCAAGAACTTCTCCGGCATTAAAAATAGTATCCAGGTCTTGTTTAGAAAGACCAAAGTTCTCTATATCTAAAGTAGGAGCATATTGTCTTCTTTCCCTTACCGGGTTTGTTTTTGTAAATAAATGCCCTCTGGTGCGGTATCCGTCAATCAGCCTTATTACCTGAAATTCCTTAACTACATGTTCCGGAACTTCACCTTCTTCAAAACCTGCGGGTGCTTCTTCCAGTACTTCCCGGGAGATACCATCCTGTTGCAATCCAAAATCAAAACCCTGAAAGAACGCGCGCCAACTTGGCTCTACGCTATCAGGATACTGTAAATATTGATCATAAAGTTCTGCGAAATAAGCGGTATGTGCGGCATTTAGAAATGAAAATCTATCCATAATTTGAAACTAATGTTTCTTTTAAGTGTAAAACACAGCAAAAGTACAATTTTTAAAAAAAAGACTTTGCCGCATATAATATATTTATGTTATGCATTATAAGAATTTTAACATAGCAGAAAGTATAATATTCAGTAAAAATTTGCTGCTCCTCCTAATTTGACAATAGAAAATACAAAGGCTCTTAAACTTCCCGCTCCATTAAAGATTGCCCAAACCTCCTTAAAGGTTCCTTTTTCTCCTCAGAGATAATGAGTTTATCCAGGATACCAAAAGCCATATTAGTATATCTTTCAATTTCTCTGCGGGTAAGCTCTGCTGCTCCACTGGCCTCAAAGATGTGTTTTACCGCTTCAATTTTTTCTGAATTCTCTCCTGGGGTAATGGAGTACAGATGCTCCAGGTGCATGGCCTCCCTTTTGCCCGAGGCTTCTTTGGCTTTTAAATAAAGAAAGGTCTTTTTATTTTCGATAATATCCCCACCCGGTTGCTTGCCAAAAGTTTCCGGATCTCCAAAAGCATCCAGATAGTCATCCTGCAGCTGGAAAGCAATTCCCAGTAATCGCCCGTATTGATAAATGGCTTCCTTGCATTCTTTAGTTTCTCCCGCAATAATGGCACCCATTCGTAATGATGCGCCCACAAGAACTGCTGTTTTATACTCTATCATCTTAAGGTACTCTTCAATACTTACATCTTCGCGCGTCTCAAAATCAATATCATATTGCTGGCCTTCGCATACCTCGATGGCAGTTTTGGTAAAAAGCCGGGCAAGCTCTTTAAATACTTCACCTTCATAACTCTCAAAAAGCTGATAAGCATTTATCAGCATGGCATCTCCTGAAAGTATGCCGGTATTAATATCCCATTTCTCATGCACGGTTTCCTTCCCTCTTCTAATAGGTGCCGCATCCATAATATCATCATGAACAAGAGAAAAATTATGAAAGATCTCTATAGCCAGGGCCGCATCCAGGGCTTTTCTGTAATCGCCGTTAAAAATTTCGGTTGCCATAAGAACAAGAACAGGACGTAGCCGTTTCCCTCCCTGTTTAAGTATATAAAGCATGGGTTCATACAAATTTACAGGTTCTTTTACCTGTACTTTTTCGTGTAAATAGTTGGTAATGGCTTCTCTGTACTCAGGGATAGAAAGCATGCAGGAATTTTTTTATGCTAAAATACCATAATTGAAAGTATTTCAAATTTTAAGCAGATGTTAAATATCAGTAAAACTTTGGAAACTTTTCTTGTTTTAAAAGTTTCCTTATGTATTTTTGCACGAAATTTCGAAAAGGTGAGAGAAAAGATTTTAATGGCTGCTTCAGAAATGTTTCTGACTTATGGTTTTAAAAGTGTCACTATGGACGATATTGCGGAAAAACTGGGAATATCGAAAAAAACCATTTACACGCATTTTTCCACTAAAACCAAACTGGTGGAGGCAACCAGTTCTCATTTGTTATGCTATATCTCGAAAGGAATTGAAGAGATTCGTGCCAAAAACCTTAATCCCGTTGTAGAAAACTTTGAAATTAAACATTTTGTAAATCAGCACCTTAAGGGAGAGAAAACCTCTCCGCATTTTCAGCTAAAAAAATACTACCCTAAGATCTTTCAAAATCTTATTCGAGAGCAATTTGATGTGTTACAAAATTGTGTTTCAAAAAATATACAGCGGGGGATTGATTCCGGGGATTATCGCGACCAGATAAATATTCCTTTTGTATGCAGAATACATTTTGTGGGCATGATGGGAGTAAAAGATAAAGATATTTTTCCAATAGATGAATTTAGTGAACAGGATTTAACCGAAGAATTTTTGCATTATCACCTTCGTGCTATTTGCACGCCAAAAGGAATTAAAACACTTGAAGAATTTATAGGTACCCATGAGAATAATAAGTAAAAACAAACTGTCCTTTTTAATTTTCCTGCTCCCCCTTTTAGGCTTTTCACAGGAAAACGCAAACACCGAATACAATCTTAGCCTGGATGAGGCCGTAGCCATGGCTATGGAAAACAATTATGCGGTTATAAATGCGCAAAAAGATATCCAAATAGCCCTGAAACAAAAATGGGAAATCATCGCCCAGGGTTTACCGCAAATTGGCGCTAATGTAGATTATCAAAACTTCCTGAAACAGCCCGTAACTTTACTTCCTGCTGCTGCTTTTGATAATACCCAAAGCACCATAAATATCATTCAGGACTATTTTGAAAATGTTCAAAGGAATGATGTTCCCGTAAATGCCCCGGAAGGTTTTATCCCCGTTCAGTTTGGTACAAAACAAAGCCTTAACGGGACGGCTACCTGGAATCAGCTTATTTTTGATGGCTCTTATATCGTGGGCATACAATCTGCCAAAACCCTTCTTCAGATTTCTGAAAATGCCAAAACCAAAACCAATCAACAGGTAAAGGAAGCGGTGATTAATGCCTACGGAAATGTTCTTCTTGCCAGGGAAAGTGTTGATATTCTTAAAAACAATGTAGCTACTGTTCAGAAAAATTACGACGAAACCAGCCAGATCTATGAAAACGGAATGGCAGAACAGGAAGATGTGGAACAACTGGAAATTACGCTTCTGGGATTGCAAAACAATTTAAACCGAAGTGAACGCATGCTTAATATCGCTCATGAAATGCTTAACCTCACTCTTGGGATTCCCGTGGAAGCTGAAGTTAATTTAACTGAAGACCTGGACCAGGTAACCCGGGAATATGTAGACCTTCAACTGTTGGAAAAGAACATTCCCGTAGAAGAAAATATAGATTACCGTATTGCCCAAAATACTGCTGAGTCTGCACAAATACAGGTAAGGCTGGAAAAAGCGAAGGCCCTGCCAAGACTTTCAGGTTTTCTTAATTACGGCCTCCAGGGCTACAGTGATGATTTTACATTTTTTAGCAGTGATCAGGATTATTTTGATCAATCCATTATGGGCTTAAGCCTGAATATTCCAATTTTTAGCAGTGGGATGCGAAGCGCCAGGACCCAGCAGAAAAAAATCGCCTATGAACAGGCTTTAGTAGATCTTGAAAGAACCAGAAATGAGGTAAAAAATCAGATCAATTCCGCTAAATCTGAATACCTCTTCAGCATAGAAAATTACCAGAATCAGCAACGCAATCTGGAACTGGCAGAGCGTATAGAAGAAAAAAACCAGGTGAAATTTTTTGAAGGTATTGCCAGCAGTTTCGAGCTAAGCGAGGCGCAAAGGCAATTATACACCGCGCAACAAAACTATTTACAATCCATGTTTAACGTAATTACCGCTAAAGTAGAACTGGAAAATTTGTTAGACACCACAACTTACAATAATGAAGACTAAAAACCATATCCTTTCACCCATGAGAAAAATA
Organism: Autumnicola aciditolerans; assembly: GCF_041679265.1. Classification (NCBI taxonomy): domain Bacteria; kingdom Pseudomonadati; phylum Bacteroidota; class Flavobacteriia; order Flavobacteriales; family Flavobacteriaceae; genus Autumnicola; species Autumnicola aciditolerans. The sequence goes on along the minus strand of NZ_JBGFSM010000009.1, from coordinate 38,746 downwards.
GCTGTCCTGTTTAGTATTTCATCGCTGCTTTTTGCCTGCGGGGGAAATTCCGAAAAATCTGTAGAAGACGTAATAGCATCCAATAACCTGGAGGAAATTCGGGAAACAAAAACTGAACTCAGTAAGCAACAAAGCGAACTGGCTTCCAAAATTGACCGGCTGGATGAAGCCATTAACAGGCTGGACAAGAATAAACGCCTTAACCTGGTGACCATAGAAGCTGTAAATGATACCGTTTTCAGGCATTATGCACAGGTACAGGGAGATGTTGCCACAGACCAGAATATTGTGATCTTTCCTGAATTTTCCGGAATTCTCAGTAACGTGAGGGTAAGTGAAGGAAACCGTGTAAATAAAGGAGAAGTTTTAGCCACCATAGATGATGGTGGCCTTTCCAGCGAACTTGCGCAACTGGAAGCCCAGGCAAGCCTGGCAAAAACTACCTTTGAACGCCAAAAGCGGCTTTGGGACCAGAATATTGGTTCAGAAATGCAATACCTGGAGGCAAAAACAAATTATGAGTCTATGCAAAGCTCAGTAGAAAGGTTAAAATCCCAGATCGCGAAAACCGTGGTAAGAGCTCCTTTCAGCGGGATTATTGACGAAGTGATTACAGAGCAGGGAGAAGTGGTAAATCCTGGCCAGTCTCCTTTGTTCAGGTTGGTAAACCTCAGCAATATGTATGTGCAAGCTGATGTTCCGGAAACCTATTTAGGGCAAATCCAGAAAGGAACAGAGGTTAAAGTACAAATAGCCTCTAAAGAATTTGAAGGTGAGGTAAGCCAGGTAAGCAATACCATAAATCCCAGCAACAGGACCTTCCAGGTTAAAGTTTCGGTTCCTAATGAAGAAGGGCTTATAAAACCAAACCAGATTGCCACCTTAAAGCTTAACGACTATACTGCTGAGGAGGCCATTATTGTTCCTGAGAGTACCGTGCAAAAAAATGCGATGGGAGAAAGCCTGGTGTATGTTCTTGAAGACAGGAACGAATCGGAAAACATCGGGGTAGCCAAAAAGATAATTGTGGAGACTGGATATGTTTCCGGAGATTCAATTGAGATTACAAGCGGGTTGGAAGCCGGCCAGACCATTATTGTAGAAGGCTCAAAAGACCTGCGCGACGGGCAGGAGGTAAAATTCAGAAATTAGAAAAAATGAAAAACATAGATAAGGAATTTAAACTCTCTTCGTGGGCCATAGATAATAAGATGACGGTATACGTCATTATTGCGATTATCATGATTGGCGGATTGATTTCTTACTACAATATGCCCCGGGAATCTTTTCCCGAGATTATAGAAACCAAGATTTATGTAAGTTCTGTAAACCCGGGAAACTCGGCAGAAGATGTAGAGAAATTTATCACGGAGCCGCTGGAAGAAGAATTTAGCGATGTGGGCGGCATAAAAGAGATCACCTCCACCACCCTTCAGGATTACTCCCTGGTAATTGTTGAATTTGAAGACGATATAGACGTAGAGGTTGCCAAGCAAAAGGTCAAGGATAAGGTAGACATGGTTAAAGCCGAAACCACCTGGCCTACTATGGACAATGGTGCAAAGGTGGAACCCCATGTTTTTGACCTTAACTTTTCTGAAGCACAGCCTATTCTCAATATCAACCTTACAGGAAATTATCCCGTACAGCAGCTAAAGGATTATGCTGAATATCTTCAGGAGAAAATAGAACTGCTTCCGCAAATAAAAGAAGCCAGTATTCGTGGCGCTGAAGAAATGGAGGTTGAAATTGCCGTTGATATTTATAAAATGACGGCTGCCCAGGTAAGCTTCAGTGACATTATAAATGCGGTAAGTATGGAAAACCGCACCATCTCGGGAGGAAATGTGATCACCAGCGGAGTTCAAAAAAACATCAGGATAATAGGTGAAATTGAAGAACCTTCAGAACTGGAAGATGTCGTGGTTAAGCGCGATGGGGGAAATATCTTTTTAAGAGATATCGCCACGATACGATTTCATGAAAAAGACCCTACCACCTTTGCCAGGGAATATGGAGAACCGGTGGTAATGCTGGATGTAAAAAAACGAAGCGGTAAAAATATGATTGAAGCCGTAGACCAGATTAAAGAACTGGTTAATACAGCACAGGAAGAGTATTTGCCGGAAGGCCTGGAAATTACCCTAACGAACGACCTTTCCACAGATACCCGAAACCAGGTGGATGACCTGGTAAACAATATTATTTTTGGGGTAATCCTCGTGGTACTGGTACTCATGTTTTTCCTTGGTTTCAGGAATGCCCTTTTTGTAGGGCTGGCGATTCCGCTTTCCATGTTCCTGTCCTACATCGTGCTTTCCAGCCTTGGCTATACCCTTAATACCATGGTGCTTTTTGCACTGGTAATGGGGCTGGGAATGCTGGTGGATAACGGGATTGTAGTGGTGGAAAATGTCTATAGCCTTATGGCTGAAGGTATGCCCAGGATAAAAGCAGCCAAACAGGGACTGGGAGAAATCGCCTGGCCAATTATAGCCTCCACTGCCACTACCCTTATGGCCTTTTTCCCGCTAGGCCTGTGGCCAGGAACCATTGGTAAATTCATGATGATTTTTCCCATTACACTTTCTATTGTATTAGGTTCCTCATTATTTGTGGCACTTATTATAAACTCTATGCTTACTTCCCAGTTCATGGAAACAGAAGAAGGAAAGATTTCTAAAAAGAAACTCATCCGCATCAGCATCATCCTTGGTGGATTAGGAGTCATTTCCCTTATTGCAGGATATGTTGTTGACGCAGGAGTCTTACGTGCCATTGGAAATCTTTCGATTCTCGCGGTTTTATTACTTTGGTTTTATAAATACGTGTTATCAGGGGCTGTGGATTACTTCCAGTTTAAGGCTTTAAAAAAACTGGAAAACAATTATGAACGCACCTTAAAATATGCCTTGAGAGGAAGAAAGGCCTACGGCTTTTTCTTCGGAACCTTACTGCTCCTCGTGCTGTCTTTTGTACTGATAGGCCTGGTACAGCCGGAAGTTCTGTTTTTCCCTGAAAACCAGCCAAAGCAAATTATTACTTATATAGAATATCCGGAAGGAACCGATATTAAAAAAACCAATGAACTCACCAAAAAAGTAGAAGAGCGCATCTTTGATGTTATAGACAAATATGAAGATGAAGATGGCTATAACTTTATGGTGGAATCTATGATTTCCCAGGTGGGGGAAGGGGCAGGAAACCCCCAAACCGATGGTGGGCAGCAAAACTCCATGCCCCACAAAGGTAAGGTAACCCTTGTAATGCGGGAGTTCAAAAAACGCCGCGGGGTAGAGAGCAGCCAGGTGCTCTCTGAAGTTCGGGATGCCGTGCAGGGATTTCCAGGTGCTTCCATAATTGTGGAAAAAGATGCCGCCGGGCCACCTTCAGGTTATCCTATTAACATAGAACTAAAAGGTGAAGATTATGAACAAATGCTCGCCCAGGCAGAAGATTTAAGGTCTTATATTCAAAATCTCAGCATTCCGGGGATAGAAGAATTAAAAATAGATGTAAACAAGTCTAAACCTGAGCTTGATGTGCGGGTAGACCGGCAAAAAGCGGGGCAGCTGGGAGTTTCCACATCTACTGTAGGGCAGACTTTAAGAAGGGCCATTTATGGAGAAGAAGTATCCACCTATAAAGAAGGTGATGACGATTACGAGGTAAATGTGCGTTTTGACGATAAGTACAGGTACGATGAAAATGTGCTTTTCAACCAGCCCATCACCTTCAAGAACCAGAATAATGGCGAAATTGTACAGGTGCCAATCTCATCTTTGGTAGAAACCAATGTGGCTTCCTCTTTCAGCTCCATAAAAAGGAAAGACCTTAAAAGAGTAATTACCATTTACTCCAATGTTTTGGAAGGCTATAATGGAAATGAAATTGTTGAGCAGCTTAAAACGCAACTCAACAACTATGATTTACCAGAAGATATGAGCTTTGAATTTACCGGAGAGCAGGAGAAGCAGGCTGAAAATATGAACTTCCTTATAAAAGCGCTTCTTATTGCAATTGGCGGGATCCTGCTTATTCTTGTGGCGCAGTTTAATTCGGTCTCCAAACCAATTATTATAGTAATGGCAGTGGTACTAAGCCTGGTTGGAGTATTTCTTGGACTCATTATTTTCCAGATGGATTTTATCATTATCATGACGATGATGGGAATTATCTCCCTGGCGGGAATTGTGGTAAACAATGCCATTGTGCTTATAGATTACACACAAATTCTTATTGACCGGAAAAAAGCCGCACTTGGATATGAAGATGACGAATTGCTTACCCGCGCTGAATATTTCGACTGTATCGTGCGGGGTGGAAAATCCAGGTTACGTCCCGTATTATTAACGGCAATCACTACCGTACTTGGGCTTATCCCACTGGCGGTGGGACTAAATATCGACTTCTTTGGGCTGTTTATAGATTACAATCCAGGGATTTATATAGGAGGAGATAACGTGATCTTTTGGGGGCCTTTGGCCTGGACGGTAATCTTTGGGCTTGTTTTTGCCACCTTCCTTACCCTTATTGTAGTACCGGTAATGTTCTACCTGGTAAACAGGGCGAAAGTAAAAACAAGAGACAAACGATTGGCAAGAAAAGAAAGGAAACAACAGGTTTCTGCATAACAGCTTTCCGATTAAAATTAGATAACCCGAAGCCAAAAACTTCGGGTTACATTTTTATTCCGCAAAAGCATTGTCCTACTGCAATATTCAGCATGTAATTCACAGCAGTTTAAACACCTTAAAACCAATTTCAGGGACTTTCTAAACCTCCGGAGGAAGTAATTATTTTCCATAAAAAAACCCGAAGCAAAACTTCAGGTTTCTTCATTTATATAGTATAAATTTTTAATTACTGGTCACGGCATTTCTGTCACTTTTCCAACTATTTACGGATGCAATCTGGCTGTTTTTGTAATCAACTTCTGTTAATTTGTCCTCGTTCCAAAAAAACCATTTGCCAGTTTTTTCACCCATGTTGTATTGACCGACTGCTGTCTTTTCACCTTCTTTATTGTAAGAAATCCACTCCCCGTGGAGCTCCCCTTCCTTGTACGTACCTTCCTGTCTAACACTTCCATCTTCATAATAAAACGTTCCTTTAATTAAATCGCCCTGTTTCTCAAAATCGGGCTTCTTTTCCTGTGCTGAAACAGCCCCTGTAAAAATTAAGGCAGCGCCAATCAGCATATATTTTAACTTCTTCATCTCCTGTATCTTTTAATGTTTGCTTTACAAATATATTTAATTATTTACAATAAAGCAATAATTACGTAACATTAAATTAACATTGAAATATTAGTTAACTGATTACTAAACATGTAAGTATGTTTTTTTATTTAAAATAGGTTTCTATAAACCTGTTTTTTTATACAGCATATATTATCTAAAACCCTAAGAACTTATTACTTTTGCCCCACTTTTAAATCTTAGGAAGATATGTACAGAAGTCATACCTGCGGGGAACTGAATATGGCAAATACGGCGGAGCAAGTGCAACTCTCCGGTTGGGTTCAGAAAATTAGGAATAAGGGCTTTATGATTTGGGTAGATCTCAGGGATCGCTACGGGATTACCCAGCTAATGTTTGACGAAGAACGTTCCTCTAAAGACCTGATGCAGAAAGCCGAAAAATTAGGCCGGGAATTTGTTATCCAGGTAAAAGGAGAGGTTATAGAAAGGGAGTCGAAAAACCCAAATATGCCCACCGGCCATGTTGAGGTTATGGTTTCAGAATTAACTATTCTAAACACTTCCCTTACCCCGCCTTTTACTATTGAAGAAGAGACAGACGGAGGGGAAGATTTAAGAATGAAATACCGCTACCTGGACATCCGCAGGAATCCGGTTAAAAACAAGCTCGTTTTCAGGCATAAAGTTGGCATGCAGGTAAGAAACTATCTTTCCGGCGCCGGTTTTATTGAAGTGGAAACCCCTTATCTTATAAAATCCACTCCTGAGGGTGCCCGTGATTTTGTAGTACCCAGCAGGATGAATGAAGGGCAGTTTTACGCCTTGCCACAATCCCCCCAAACTTTCAAGCAGTTGCTTATGGTAGGCGGAATGGACAAATATTTCCAGATTGTGAAATGCTTCAGGGACGAAGATTTGCGTGCCGACCGCCAGCCGGAATTTACCCAGATTGACTGCGAAATGGCTTTTGTGGAACAGGAAGACATCCTGAACACCTTTGAAGGTCTTACCCGCCATCTCCTTAAAGAAGTAAACGGAATTGAAATTGAGGATTTTCCAAGGATGACTTATGCTGAAGCCATGGAAAAGTACGGTAATGACAAACCAGACATTAGGTTTGGGATGGAATTTGCCAATTTAAACGAAGTTGCGAAGGATAAAGGATTCAACGTTTTCGATCAGCAGGAACTCGTGGTGGGAATTGCCGTTCCAGGCGCTGCTTCTTATACCAGGAAAGAAATAGACAATCTCATTGCCTGGGTTAAGCGACCTCAAATTGGCGCTAATGGCCTGGTTTGGGCAAAATATAATGAAGACGGCAGCTTTAAATCTTCAGTAGATAAATTTTATGCTGAAGAAGACCTAAAGGCATGGGCAGAGAAAACAGGAGCCAATCCCGGTGACCTTATTTTAGTTATGGCAGGTGAAACCACCAAAACAAGAACCCAACTAAGCGCATTAAGGATGTTTTTGGGCAATGAACTTGGCCTTAGAAAGCCAGATGAATTTGCCCCGCTATGGGTGCTGGATTTCCCACTTTTGGAATGGGATGAAGAAACCGGGCGTTATCATGCCATGCACCATCCATTCACTTCACCTAAAAAGGAAGACATCCCGTTACTGGAAACCAGTCCCGGGGACGTAAGGGCTAATGCTTACGACCTTGTACTAAACGGAAATGAAATTGGCGGTGGTTCCATTAGGATACACGATAAAAAAACCCAGTCCAGGATGTTCCACTATTTAGGCTTTTCTGAAGAAGAGGCTAAAGAACAGTTTGGCTTTCTTATGGATGCCTTCCAGTACGGAGCTCCACCCCACGGGGGAATTGCTTTTGGCTTTGATCGCCTTGTGGCAATCCTGGGAGGACAGGAAACCATTCGGGATTATATTGCATTCCCCAAAAATAATGCAGGCCGCGATGTAATGATAGATGCCCCTGCAAGACTAGATGAAGAACAACTAAAAGAGCTGCATCTTCAGGTTAAAATATAATATTTTCAAATCCTGCCATGAGGCGGGATTTTTTAGCTTCAGTAATTTAAATATCTTTTGAGTGTCAAAATTCAGTAAGTCTTTATTGCACAGGTTCCTGGACTGGAAAACAAAGCATCTCACCCACCAGCAGTTTTTAATGCTGCTAAGTGCCATAATAGGTTTTATTGCCGGCCTGGGTGCCGTGGCCATTAAGAACCTTACCCATTTTATTCAAACACTTCTGGAAGGAGAGTTTATCGCGAACTATCATGACGCCTTTTACTTTATTTTTCCAATGATTGGCCTGGCATTAACTATGGCCATAGTTCGCCTTATTTTCAGGAAAAATGTTGGCCATGGGATTCCAACCACACTGCACGCCATTTCCCAGAAGAAGGGAATCATGACCAGGTTCCAGATGTACGCTTCTCTTATAACTGCTCCTATAACAGTAGGTTTTGGAGGATCTGTTGGGCTGGAAGGCCCTACGGTGGCCACAGGAGCATCTTTGGGGTCCAACATTTCAAGGATGTTTTTACTTAACCAGGCATCCCGAACCCTGCTTATAGGCTGTGCCGCTGCAGGAGCAATGTCTTCCATTTTTAAAGCTCCCATTGCGGCAATTATTTTTGCCATAGAAGTTTTTAGCCTGGACCTTACGCTTTCTTCTCTGCTGCCACTGCTGCTTGCCTCGGTTTCAGCAATTTTAACTTCATATTTTTTCTTCGGAAGCCAGCTTATTCTGCCATTTGAGCTCAAGGACAAGTTTATTATTTCTGAAGTTCCTTATTATGTATTGCTGGGAATTCTGGCTTCATTGGTTTCAATTTACTTTTCAAAAGTTTATTTTAGTGTTCATAAACTTTTTGAAAAAACTAATTCTCCCCTCTTGCGCCTTTTGATATGTGGCGCAGGTTTAGGTATTCTCATCTATTTTATTCCGCCGCTATACGGGGAGGGCTACAGCGTGATTAACAATTTATTACAGGAAAATTATCTGGAAGCTTTGGGCACCAATTTCTTTAATGCTTATCTGGAGAATTTTTGGGTGGTCATTATTTTGCTCCTTGGCCTGGTGGTTTTTAAGATTATTGCTTCTTCCTTAACTTTTGCCGCAGGCGGCGTGGGAGGTATTTTTGCACCGGTGCTTTTTATGGGAAGCGCTTTGGGCCATTGCTATGCCCTGGTGCTTAATCATCTTAATATTCTGAAAAACCCTATTTCAGTGAGTAATTTTACGCTTGTGGGAATGGCCGGGTTAATGGCAGGAGTCTTGCACGCGCCGCTTACCGCCATCTTCCTTATTGCAGAGCTCACGCATGGCTATGAGCTTTTTATCCCATTAATGATTACGGCTGCAATTTCTTTTATGATTACTGCCCAGTTCCAGCCACACTCCGTTTATACCATGGAACTGGCAGCAAGGGGAGAATTGCTTACCCATAATAAGGACCAGATGGTATTAACCCTTATGAACATTAACCGCCTAATTGAAAAGAACTTTATTTCATTGCATCCCCAAATGACCTTAGGAGAGGTGCTGAAAGAAGGGGTGGTAAAATCTTCCCGAAACATTTTTCCCGTAGTAGAAGAGAATGGCACGTTATTGGGAATCATTCTGTTGGATGATATAAGGCCAATTATGTTTGACCAGAAATTGTATGATGAGGTAAAGGTAAGTGAGATCATGCAAAGGGCGCCGGAGATTATAGACATCCGTAATGACAGAATGAAAGAAATTATGCGTAAATTCCAGGATAGTAACGCCTGGAACCTTCCGGTGGTAAAAGATGAAGTTTACCAGGGATTTATTTCCAAATCCAAATTACTTACCGCTTACCGCAAAAAATTAATTGAAGCAACCGTATAAAATATGAATACTGTAATGAAAGTTTTGGGTATTGCTATCTTGATTGCAATTGGAGTAGGATTCTATTTTAGAACACAGGACAATATTCTTTTAGGGGACCGTTTAATAGGAATTGCTGTTCTGGCAAGTGCCTTTATCCTTATGCCCATCTTCCTGTATGTGAGGTGGAAAGGAAAAAGACTTGAAGATTATACCCTCTCCAACAAGAATATTAGAAGGATGCAGGAAAAGGGGCAGGATTAAAACCCTGATTCAGAGAATTTTTAAAATAAATTTTAAAATCGTACATCCATGTCAAAGATATTATGCTAAGTTTGTACTTTAATAATTATTTATTTTTTTACAATGGAAGGTACAGTAAAATTTTTCAATGAGTCTAAAGGTTATGGATTCATTACCAACGACGAAACCGGAAGAGACATCTTTGTTCACATTACAGGACTTGACGGCGAAACCCTAAACGAGGGTGACAAAGTAGAGTATGTTGAAGTTGAAGGAAGAAAAGGAGTAAACGCTAGCCAAGTGCGCGTTATAGAATAATATAAGTTTCTATTTTATCTTCAAAGCCGCTATTAAAGCGGCTTTTTTTATTCCTGTTATTTTATATTACCAGTTACCCGGGATTGGCAGAACTGGTTTTTTGAAACTGCGCTTCCACGCCTTTAAGCATTTCTTTCGTTAGGCTTTCTAACCCGAATTTATGCTGCCAGCCCCAATCTTTTCTGGCTTGAGAATCATCTATGCTTGATGGCCAGGAATCGGCTATTTTCTGACGAAAATCGGGCTTGTAATCTATACTGAAATCCGGCATTTTCTTCTTTATTTCTTCCGCGAGAATTTTGGGAGTAAAGCTCATCGCTGAAAGATTATAAGAAGACCTCACCTTTATCTTTTCAGCCGGAGCAGCCATAATATCTATAGTGGCTTTAATAGCATCTTCCATAAACATCATGGGCAGCGAGGTATTTTCACTTAAAAAAGAAGTGTAGGATCCCTTTCTTACAGCTTCATGAAAAATTTCCACGGCATAATCTGTAGTTCCGCCACCTGGAAGAGTTCTATAACTTATAATCCCCGGGTATCTAATACTTCTCACATCCACACCATAAATCCTGTGAAAATATTCACACCAGCGTTCCCCGGTTTGTTTGCTTATGCCGTAAACAGTGGTAGGTTCCATTACAGTAGCCTGCGGCGTTTGCTCCTTTGGGGTACTTGGCCCAAAAACAGCGATACTGGAAGGCCAGAAAACTTTTTCAATCTTTTTATCACGGGCAAGGTTCAAAACGTTAAAAAGAGAATCCATATTCAAAGCCCAGGCTTTCATTGGCGCTTTTTCAGCAGTACCGCTTAACATTGCAGCCATAAGATAAACCTCAGCAACATTATGTTTCTCCACCAGCCGGGCAATCAATTCGCCGTCCATGGCATTGGCCACTTCAAAAGGGCCGGAGTGCATCAACTCCTCATTCCCCTCTTTTATATCACTTGCAATCACATTTTTATTACCATGAATTTCCCTTAACTTCAGGCAAAGCTCGGTTCCTATCTGTCCGCTTGCGCCAATAATGAGAATTTTTCCAGCCATCGTATTAAATTTTCCGCAAAGATATCTATTTTCGCAAGGCTTTCTCCAACGAAAAGCCTTAAAACTATCTTATTTTTAAACATCTTTCAATTTGATCTCGAAAAGGCAGCACAATAAAATCCTTCTTTTACAGGTTTTATTTCCTGCGGAATTAACCTAAATTTATATCGCAGAAAAACAACTTCCATCCCTGCAAAATAACCACATGAAAAAAACCGTGCTTTTTTTAGGAATCTTGATCTTATTTTCCTGTAAAGAAAAAGATGCTGAGACCGCTACTGATGATGAAGTAGATACCACCGCTTTTGGAAAGGAAATAGCCGTTACCACCCAGCAGGTACAATTGGTTCCGGAAGCAAGGGAATACGCCGGCCAGTGGATTGAATATATTACCGCCCAGAATGAGATTCAAAAATTCCAGGACGCGAGTTTAAGAGACGTAATGGAGAATGCTTCTCCCCTGGCAGAAATTATGCATTCCCTCCAAACTTCCCTGCCACATTCTTTGCGTACCAATGCCGTTGAAGCAAGGCTTAATGTTCTTACCACCAAATCCAGGCTGCTGCAGTTTGCCGCTTCAAAAAGAGATCCGGACCCTGAGGAAATAAAAGATATTTCGGAAGAAATTCCTACGGAATTCAATAACCTGAAGATTCAGCTAAATGAAATTTTCCTGAAAAGCCTTGAGGATTTTGAGAAGGAACTGGATGTAATGGAAGAGGAGAACCTGGAAGCACAAAACGATTCCATAGCAAAGCTTCAGCAGCAAAACCAGAATGAAAATCAGCAATAAAATGAAAAATTTTTTTCTGCTATTCCTGGCAGTAAGCATTACCGGCAATGCCCAGGATCTGTCTTCCGGTAATTCAGTTAAAAAGGAGATCAATCACACCCTTAACCAGTGGCATAAAGCTGCCGCAACCGCAAATTTTGATGCGTATTTTAATTTGATGACCAAAGACGCTGTGTTTATTGGCACAGATGCTAGCGAAAACTGGCAAAATGAAGAGTTCAGGAAATTTTCCAAACCTTACTTCGATAAAGGCAAAGCCTGGGATTTTAAAGTTTTGGAACGCAATATTTACTTAGGAGAAAATGGAAAATATTCCTGGTTTGATGAACTCCTGGACACACAAATGGGAATTTGCCGCGGCTCCGGGGTTCTTGAAAACAACAATGGAGAATGGAAGATCAAACATTACGTGCTTTCCATTAGCATTCCCAACGAAAATGTAGAGGAAGTTACCCGCCTCAAGAAAAGTTTTGATACCAGACTCCGCTTAAAACTAGGAAATTAGGCATCTTTTTTGCGCAATTATGAACAGCAATATTTTTTTAAACCATATTTTGGTTTTTGTTACTTTAGCACGTCAATAATTTTAAATACAAACATGAAAACACTTAAAAATGTCCTTTTATTTTCTGCCCTGGGTTCAGCACTTTTGACCGGCTGCCAGGATGAAGATAAATCGACCAAAGAAGAAGAAATCCACGGGATCAATCTGGCTTATATGGATACCACAAGCAGCCCTAAAGACAATTTCTTCAGATATGTAAATGGAAAATGGCTGGATTCCACAGAAATCCCAAGTGACAGGACTACCTGGGGAAGTTTTATGGAGCTGCGCCAGGAAACCGATAATGATGCATTAAAGATCCTGGAAGAATCTGCTTCCAATCCTGATGCCAATTTAGCCGAAGACCAGGCCAAGGCCGTGGCGCTTTACAAAAGCATCATGGATACCGTTTCCAGGAATAAAATGGGTATCGCTCCCATAAAGCCATATCTTGCCAAAATTGATTCTATTCAGTCGAAAGAAGATCTCCAGAATTTCCTGGTAGAGATGAGCGATTACGGAAGTGCCGGCTTTTTCTCTTTTAGAGTAAGGGCAGACCGTAAAGACAGTAATATGAATGTGGCTTATCTTAACCCTTCAGGTTTAGGCTTGCCAGACAGGGATTATTATGTAGGCGATGATGCCGATTCTAAAGAGAAAAGGGAAAAGTATAAGGAATACATTACCAAAATGCTCCAGTACCTTGATTATTCTCAAGAAGAGGCGGCACAGGAAGCAGAAACCATTCTTGCTTTTGAAACCAGCCTGGCCAAACCGCAAATGGACAAGGTAGAAAGGCGTGATGCCAGAAAAACCTACAACCCAATGACGGTTAATGAGCTTCAGAAAACAGTTCCCGCTATGGAGTGGAACAGGTATTTTGAAGGCATTGGCGCCAAAGATTTGGATACTATAGTAGTGACCCAGCCACAATACATGGAAGCGCTTCAAAATGTTCTTGCTCAAAATTCTGTTGAAGACTGGAAAGCTTATTTAAAATGGAATATGTTTAATGATGCCGCTCCGTTTCTAAGCACAGACCTGGAACGTGAAAACTGGGAGTTTTACGACAAAACTTTACAGGGAGCACAGGAACAGCGCCCAAGAAACGAACGCGCACTTGCCACGGTAAATGGCACAGTAGGCCAGGCTTTGGGTAAATTGTATGTTGATGAAAATTTCCCGCCTGAAGCTAAAGAAAAAGCCCAGGAAATGATTGGAAACATCATTAAAGCTTATGAAAACAGGATACAGCAATTACCCTGGATGAGCGAAGATACCAAGAAAAAAGCGCTTGAAAAATTGAGCAGTTTCAATGTAAAAGTTGGTTATCCTGACAAATGGGAAGATTATGAAGGAATGGTGGTAAAATCTCCTGAAGAAGGTGGTTCCTATTTTGAAAACATGATGAATGCGCAAAAATGGGGAGTTGCAGAAAATATGGCCGATCTTGGAGAACCTGTAGATAAATCTGAATGGTACATGCCTCCTCAAACCGTTAATGCTTATTACAACCCAAGTTTTAACGAAATTGTGTTCCCGGCTGCTATATTGCAACCGCCGTTCTATGATTATAAAGCCGATGCTGCGGTAAATTACGGCGGAATTGGTGCCGTAATCGGCCATGAAATCTCCCACGGTTTTGATGATAGTGGCGCACGTTTTGACGCTGAAGGAAACCTGAACAACTGGTGGACAGATGAAGATTTAGAACAATTTGAAGATCTTGGAGGTGCCCTGGCAGACCAGTACAGCAACATTGAAGTGCTGGACAGCGTTTACATTAATGGTAAATTTACCTTAGGTGAAAACATTGGAGATTTAGGAGGGGTTAATGCCGCTTACGATGGGCTTCAAATTCATTTAAAAGAACATGGGGATCCCGGAAAAATAGACGGTTATACTCCAGAACAACGTTTCTTCCTTTCATGGGCCACCGTTTGGCGTACCAAAATGAGGGACGAAGCACTGAAAAACAGGATTAAAACAGATCCTCACTCTCCGGGCATGTACCGTGCTTATGTGCCTCTTCAAAATATTGATGCTTTTTATGAAGCTTTTAATATTTCTGAAGGAGATAAAATGTACCTTAAACCTGAAGACCGGGTGAAGATCTGGTAATACAGTTGAAGCATTCCTAAACCGTCTCATTTCAAAAATGGGGCGGTTTTTTTATTAAAAACATATAGAATGAAATTAGCTTAAAAATGATAAAAGGCGTCTTTAAGGTGCTCAATTTTAGTTCCCGCTTTATTTTTAATGATTGCCACGATATCAAACCGCACCTCAAGATCCAGTTCCTGTTCTTCTACAAAATGGTCTACCGCTTTTAATAACTGCTGGATCTGCTTCTGCTTTACAAATTCCTGGGGGTCTCCAAAGTCTGGTGTACTTCTGGTTTTCACTTCTACGGCTATCAATTCTTTATCGGTACGGGCAATAATATCTACTTCCGCCTTTTGATACCTGAAATTTCGGGTAAGAATAGTGTACCCATTTCGCTGAAGAAATTCTGCGGCCAGATCTTCCCCGCTTTTTCCAAGCAAATTATGCTTTGCCATTTCAACAGAATTTATATAATGAAGATATAGATTATTCTGCTGATTTTTAACAGGCTACATACTTATCTTTCAGGATTTTTTCAGAATAACCGCCTGTACTTTAAGATCCAAATTTTTAATCTCCCCGGGAGAGGCTTTTACAATTTGATCTCCGTAAAATTTTTCGGCAGGTTCATTTTGAGGCCCAAGAAAAATATTGAGGTTAGAATTTTCCAGCTTTCCTCCATTCCATACCACCGCCCCGCTGTAATCCCAGCCAAAACCATAGAAGGAAACCGGCTTGCCATTCAGCCTGTTCAACTCTTCGTAAGTAGTCCCCACTTTTATACCTGAAGCAGTTTTCCATTTCCCTTCTTCAGAAAAGCGTATTTCGTAAATCCCGGAATCATCAGCTGCCCAGGTAATAAGGACTTCATCGCTGGTTTCAGGATACAGGATGGTATAAGAACGTTCTACGGTTCCTTCTTCAAACATGCCGCTCCCCTCTTCCATATTAGCCCCGGCGTATTTTTCTTTTATTTCTGCTTTGGAATTATTAAGAAGATTTTCAGCAACAAATTTGTCAGAAGTGTTGGAAGTTACTTTTTTTGTGCTGTTGCAGGAAAAAAGAATTGGAATAAGAAGTGCTAACAGTAATTTTTTCATAATTAAAATTTTGCGCCGAAAATTAAAATTTCCGGCTCCTCCCAGGAGGAATTTAAAGGAATAAATGTAGAAAGTATTCCCTGATCAAAAAGGTCTTTTACAAGAATTTAACGCGTAATATAGGGTAGTTGCTTACCTTTACACGCTTAAAATATTACAAGATAAATGAATAATTCTCCAGAGAGATACACCATCACCGCTGCCCTGCCCTATACTAACGGCCCTATACATATTGGCCATCTTGCAGGGGTTTACATACCAGCAGATATTTATGCACGTTATTTAAGAATGCATGGCCAGGAGGTTGCTTTTGTGTGCGGCAGTGATGAGCATGGGGTGCCTATTACCATAAAAGCGAAAAAAGAAGGCGTTACTCCCCAGGATATTGTGGATAAATACGATGGAATCATCAGGAAGTCTTTTCAAGATTTTGGAATTTCTTTCGATAATTATTCGCGTACCACTGCCAAAGTTCATCATGATACCGCTTCGGAATTTTTTAAAAAGATGTACGAAAACGGTAAATTTATTGAAGAAACCACCAGGCAGCTTTATGATGAAGAAGCAGGCCAGTTTCTTGCCGACAGGTTTGTAACCGGTACCTGCCCAAAATGTGGAAATGAAGAAGCTTATGGCGACCAGTGTGAAAACTGCGGAACTTCGCTAAATGCCACAGACCTCATCAACCCAAAATCTGCCATTACCGGCGCCATCCCTGCTTTAAAAGAAACCAAACACTGGTTTTTACCTCTGGACCAGTATGAAAACTGGCTCAAGGAATGGATCCTGGAAGGCCACAAAGCCGACTGGAAAACGAATGTTTACGGGCAGGTAAAATCATGGATAGACGATGGGCTGCGCGCCCGTGCCGTGACCCGCGATTTGGACTGGGGAATTCCTGTTCCTGTGGAAGGCGCTGAAGGAAAAGTACTTTATGTATGGTTTGATGCCCCCATTGGTTACATCTCTTCAACCAAAGAATGGGCAGAAAGGGAAGGAAAAGACTGGGAGCCGTACTGGAAAGATAAAAACACCAAACTTGTCCATTTTATAGGGAAAGATAATATCGTTTTTCATTGTATTATTTTCCCGGTTATGCTGAAAGCCCACGGCGACTTTATTTTGCCGGACAATGTGCCTGCAAATGAATTTCTAAATCTGGAAGGCAAAAAACTCTCCACCTCGAAGAACTGGGCGGTCTGGCTGCATGAATACCTGGAAGACTTTCCAAATCAGCAGGATGTGCTGCGGTATGCGCTCACTGCAAATGCCCCAGAAACAAAGGATAATGATTTTACCTGGAAAGATTTCCAGGCCAGAAACAACAACGAGCTGGTGGCCATTTTTGGCAATTTTATCAATCGCGTTGTGGTTTTAACCAATAAATATTACAACGGAATTGTTCCCGGGCCTAATGAATATTCTGAAGTTGACGAAGCTACAATTGCCGAACTCAAAGCCTACCCTGCGGTAATTGCCAGTTCTATTGAAAAATACCGTTTCCGCGAAGCCCAGGCAGAATTGATGAACCTTGCCCGCCTTGGCAATAAATACCTTGCCGATGAAGAGCCGTGGAAGCTGATAAAAACAGATGAAGAGCGCGTAAAAACCGTGATGTATATTGCCTTACAAATCGCTTCGGCATTAGCAACATTAAGCGAACCATTTTTGCCGTTTACTTCAGCCAAACTGCGGGAAATTTTAAAAATTTCAGAAGAACCTGTAGTTCAAGGGGAAGAAGCCCAGTGGGACAGGATTGCAACTAAAAAATCCTTACTGGAAGCAGGCCATCAAATTGGTAAAGCTGAATTGCTCTTCAGCAAAATAGAAGATTCAGAAATAGAAAAACAGTTAGCAAAATTGGAAGCAACCAAATCTCTTAACGAAGCCGAAAACCGCAAAGTGGAACCCCAGAAGGAAATTGCCACTTTTGAAGATTTTACCAAAATGGACCTTAGGGTGGGAACCATTATCGAAGCCCATAAAATGCCAAAAACCAAAAAACTGATGGTTCTAAAAGTCGATACCGGCCTTGATAAAAGAACCGTGGTTTCCGGCATTGCCGAGCATTTCGACGCGGATGAAATCGTGGGCAAAAAAGTAACCGTTCTGGCCAACCTTGCCCCCAGGAAATTACGTGGCGTAGAAAGCGAAGGCATGATTTTGATGACAGAAACTGCCGAAGGAAAACTTGTTTTTGTAAATCCTGACGAAGCCGGGGTGGATAATGGAAGTATGATTAATTAGTTCCCAACATGCCTGTCTGCCACTCAGGCAGGCTCGAACTAACTAAACAGAAATTAGTTAAAATCTGAAGACACAGATTTTGCACCTAAACAATTCAGTTAAAGAACTAAAAAAAATGGGTGTCTCCCCGAGCGTAGTCGAGGGGTTATTTAACCAATGGTATTTTAATGAAATCGTATTATGTCTATATAGTCGAATGCAGTGATAAAATACTATACACAGGAATAACAAATAATATATCACGAAGGTTGGCTGAACACAATTCAGATCAAAACAAAAATAGTTTTACTTACAAAAGAAGGCCTGTGGAGTTAATTTTTTATCAGGAATTCAATGAAGTTAGTCAGGCGATATCTTTCGAAAAGAAGATAAAAAAATGGAGTGCACAAAAGAAGAAAGCATTGGCAAATGGCGATTTTGATCTATTGCAAATCCTTTCCGAATGTAGGAATGCAACCCATTTTAAATATAGGCCTAAAGATGATTAGTTCTCGACTGCGCTCGAACTGACAAAACCGACTGCGCCTTTCTGCCGCTCAGGCAGGCTCGAACTGAAAAATTTACAATGCATGTTGACCTACCATCATGCAACGCTGTATTAAAAAATTTGTACACAATTAGATTTAAGATATTGAGCTTTCTTTCTACCTAAATTACATTTATTGAAACAAACATCGCATTTGGTGTCTCCCCGAGCGCAGTCGAGGGGTTGGTTATGACAAATGAGATTTCTAATTTTGCCCTCCCATATAGAAGTATTTAATGCTTAAAATAGCCTACCACCCCATCTACAAACATCCTCTGCCCGAAGGCCACCGTTTCCCGATGGAAAAGTATGAGCTATTGCCAAAACAACTGCTTCATGAAGGCACCTGTACGGAAGAAAATTTCTTTCAACCTGAAATCCCGCAGGAGGAATATATTCTTGCCGTTCATGATAAAGAATATTATTTCCGGTTAAAGAACCAGGAGCTGAGTCCGCATGAGGTAAGAAAAACCGGATTTCCGCTTTCAAAAGCATTATACGAAAGAGAAATCATTATTGCAGACGGTACGATGAAATGCTGCCATTTCGCCCTGGAAAATGGGATTTCTTTCAATATCGCCGGCGGCACCCATCACGCCTATTCCCATCGCGGGGAAGCATTCTGCCTTCTAAACGACCAGGCCATTGCCGCACGCTATCTTCAGCATAAAAATTTAGCTGAAAAAATACTCATTGTAGACCTGGACGTACACCAGGGAAATGGCACCGCCGAAATTTTTCAGAACGACCCTTCTGTTTTTACTTTTTCCATGCATGGCAAAGGCAATTACCCTTTCAAAAAGGAGAAGTCAGATCTTGATATTGAAATTCCCGATGGCACAGGAGATCATGAATATCTAAAAATTTTGAAGAAAACTTTACCAAAGCTCATCGAACAGCAAAAACCGGATTTTATTTTTTACCTCAGCGGCGTGGATATTTTAGAAAGTGACAAACTGGGAAAATTATCCTGCAGTATTGAAGGCTGCAAAGAACGGGACCGGTACGTATTGCAAACCTGTCACGATTTAAAAATTCCTGTACAATGCAGTATGGGGGGCGGCTATTCTGCTGATATCAGGATAATTCTGGACGCACATGCCAACACTTACCGGCAGGCACAGCAGATTTATTTTTAAGCTGAACATTTTAATTAAATGATTTGCGCTTTAACTATTTAAAGATCTCATCCCCTTTCTAAAATGCTGAATAAGTTTATCTTTAGGTTATACCTTTTCAGATAAAACAGCAGCACATGCAAAACTTAAAAACACTATTCTTTTTAGTTCTATTATCATCATTTATTACAGCTTCAGGTCAAAATAGGAGTTCAGAAAAAGCCTCAGATTCCATCAGGCTCAATCAGGTAGGTTTTTATCCTGAAGGCCCAAAAACCGCTGTAATTGTAAATCCTAAGGCCCAGACTTTCGAGATAATCAGGGCCGGGGATCATAAGAAAGTCTTTTCAGGAAATTTAAGTGCAGCAAAAGAATGGCCGTATAGTGGCGAGACAGTTAAACAGGCAGATTTTAGTGCATACACCACTCCTGGAAAGTATTTGCTTCACGTTCCCGGCACGGGAAACAGCTATCCCTTCAGCATTGAAAATCATGCACTTAAAGAACCTGCAAAAGCCAGTTTAAAAGCTTTTTATTATCAGAGGGCATCTACCGACCTGCCGGAGAAATACGCCGGGAAATGGGCAAGAATGGCAGGCCATCCAGATAATAAAGTGAAAGTACATAACTCTGCAGCTACAGCAACAAGGCCTGCGGGGTCTTTAATATCCAGTCCAAAAGGCTGGTATGATGCCGGGGATTACGGCAAGTATGTAGTGAACAGCGGAATTACCATGGGCACTTTGTTTTCTCTTTTTGAAGATTTCCCGGAATACATGAAAAACCTCAGGCTTAACATTCCTGAAAGTGATAACCAGCTTCCCGATATTCTTGATGAAACGCTATGGAATTTGCGCTGGATGATGAGCATGCAGGATGAAGATGGAGGCGTATATCACAAGCTTACCAGTGCCAATTTTCATCCTATGGTAATGCCTGCTGAAGCAAAGCAGCAGCGGTGGGTAGTGCAAAAAAGTACAGCAGCCACACTCGATTTTGCTGCGGTAAGCGCGCAGGCTTCCAGGATTTTTAAAAAATATGAAAAAGAACTTCCCGGGCTTTCTGACTCTCTTTTGGTGATGAGCAAGAATGCCTACCAGTGGGCTAAAGAACATCCCGGGAAATATTACAATCAGCGGGAACTTAAAGATCCTGCAGTAAGTACCGGCGCTTATGGCGACCGCAATGTTAAAGATGAATTTCAATGGGCGGCGACAGAACTTTTCATTACCACCGGAAATGCCAGATATTATGATGAAGCTTCCATAGAAGAAGATTTAAATTCCTTTCAAATTCCCTCCTGGCCAAATGTAAATACGCTGGCACTATATTCCCTTCTCAGAAATCGGGAGAAATACGAAGATCAAAATTTTGTAAACACAAATACCATCCAGAAGCATATTTTAGCAATGGCAGACGAATTAGTAGAGTATTCCAAAACATCAGCATACGGGGTGCCTATGGGAGTAAAAAATTCTGATTTTGCCTGGGGCAGTAATTCGGAAACTGCCAACCAGGGCATTTTGCTTATCCAGGCTTACCTTCTTACTCAAGAGGAGAAATATTTGGATGCCGCAACTGCAAACCTGGATTACCTGTTGGGGAGAAATGCCACCGGCTATTCTTTCCTAACAGGCTTTGGAGAAAAATCTACCAGACATCCCCACCACCGTCCTTCTGAATCTGATAACATTGAAGATCCTGTTCCTGGTTTACTGGCAGGAGGGCCTAACCCCGGCCAGCAGGATAAAGCCGGCTGTGATAATTTATATACTGAAAAGCATAATTATCCCGCTACATCATATATTGACGAAAGTTGTAGTTATGCAAGCAATGAAATAGCTATCAACTGGAATGCTCCCTTTGTTTACCTGGCCAATGCGATTGAAGCAATTAGGGAGTAGCATATTACCTCTGCCGCGACAATAATTAAAAAAAGCTTCGAAAAATAATATTGAGCAATACTTATTATGCGTTTTTGATATTATGATTCATTTTTAACATTTTAATTATATATTTATAAAATATCTTTTAAATAAAATGGATCAACACCAAAATGCCCATATTTACTGGAAGAAGAATAAAAAGTACCTGCTTACTCTTTTATGTATCTGGTTCATTGTTTCCTTTGGTGCAGGAATCCTTTTTAAAGATTACCTGAATACTTTTCACTTGGGAGGTTTTAAACTCGGTTTCTGGTTTGCGCAACAGGGTTCTATCTATGTGTTTGTTATTTTAATATTTATATACGTGCGATTAATGAATTCCCTTGACAAAAAATTTGGCTATAGTGAAGACGACACCAATTAACTCTATTAAATTTCATCACGACTTATGAGCATTCAGGTTTGGACCTGGCTGCTCGTCGGGATTAGTTTTGCACTTTATTTTGGAATCGCTATCTGGGCGCGGGCAGGATCTACAAAAGATTTTTATGTTGCCGGTGGGGGAGTTTCACCCTTAGCCAACGGGATGGCCACGGCTGCCGACTGGATGAGCGCGGCCTCTTTTATCTCTATGGCCGGGATTATTTCCTTCAGCGGTTACGATGGTTCTGTTTATCTCATGGGCTGGACCGGTGGTTATGTTTTACTCGCATTGTTACTTGCTCCTTATCTTCGGAAATTTGGCAAATTCACCGTTCCGGATTTTATAGGAGACCGGTACTACTCCAATACAGCGAGAACAGTTGCAATTGTATGTGCCCTGATAGTTTCTTTTACTTACGTGGCGGGACAAATGCGCGGAGTTGGAATTGTTTTTTCACAATTCCTGCAGGTAGATATAACCTGGGGCGTGATTATAGGAATGGTGGTAGTGCTGGTTTTCGCTTTTTTAGGCGGAATGAAAGGCATCACCTATACCCAGGTAGCCCAATACTGCGTGCTGATTTTTGCCTTTATGGTGCCGGCAATTTTTATTTCCATCCAGATGACGGGCAATCCCCTGCCGCAGATAGGGATGGGCAGCCGGGTTGAAGACGGTACCTTTCTGCTGGAAAAGCTGGACAACCTGCATACCATGCTTGGCTTTAATGAATATACTTCCGGAGCAAAATCTACCTGGGATGTC
Organism: Autumnicola aciditolerans; assembly: GCF_041679265.1. Taxonomy (NCBI): domain Bacteria; kingdom Pseudomonadati; phylum Bacteroidota; class Flavobacteriia; order Flavobacteriales; family Flavobacteriaceae; genus Autumnicola; species Autumnicola aciditolerans. Next base: position 16,601 of record NZ_JBGFSM010000009.1, on the reverse strand, counting down.
TTTGCAATTACATTGGCGCTCATGGCCGGAACTTCAGGGTTACCGCATGTAATTGTAAGGTTTTTTACCGTGCCTAAAGTTCGGGATGCCAGGAAATCTGCGGGATGGGCGCTGTTACTTATCGCTATTCTATATACCACGGCACCTGCTGTTGCTGTTTTTGCACGTACAAATTTAATAGAAACCGTTAGTGAAACATCTTATGAAGAGATACCGGAATGGTTTAAAAACTGGGAAAACACAGGCCTTATCGCCTGGACCGATAAAAATAACGACGGAAAGATCCAGTATGTAAAAGGCGAAGCAGTTGACGAAAAACCAGTGTATACTGAAGAACGCGGCGCTTATGGCCAGAGACTTATTAGCAATTCCACAGATAATGAAAATGAACTTTATGTGGATCGCGACATCATGGTGCTGGCAAATCCTGAAATTGCACAGCTCCCCAACTGGGTGATTGGCCTGGTGGCCGCAGGGGGATTAGCAGCCGCTTTATCTACTGCAGCAGGACTATTACTGGTAATTTCAACGTCTATTTCCCATGATCTGCTTAAGAAACAACTAAAACCTGATATTACCGACAAGCAGGAACTTATGGCCGCGAGAATAAGCATTCTTGTTGCCGTGCTTATTGCAGGTCTCTTCGGAATTTATCCGCCGGGATTTGTTGCCGCCGTGGTGGCCCTCGCTTTTGGGCTTGCCGCCGCTTCCTTCTTCCCCGCCATTGTTTTGGGAATTTTCGATAAGAGGATGAACAAGGAAGGTGCTGTTGCCGGAATGGTAGTGGGAATAACTCTGATGCTCTTTTACATGGTTCGGTTTAAAACCGGGTTAATAGGTATACTGGAACCTTTACCTTCTTCAGAATGGTGGTTCGGGATTTCTCCTGAAGGTTTTGGCGCCATAGCCATGTTTGTAAACATTTTTATTTCCATAATTATTTCAAGATTTACCGCGGCTCCGCCGGAAGACGTTCAGGAAATAGTTGAAAATATAAGGATACCCAGTAGTGCAGGGAAAGCAGAAGAGCATTAGAACGTCAAAATAAAAGATGATACACTCGAATAGCATCAAAAAATGGTGCTTTTCTGTTCTTATTCCTTTTTCCTGATTTTAGCAAAAGTTTTATTTTACCCGTTTCAAGGCCCCAGAAATGAATGAAGAAGAACGCCTACAGGAGTTACTGGATTATAAGATTTTAGATACTGAGCCGGATGCGGACCTTAACGAACTTCTGGAAATTGCCTTGGCCATTTGCGACACTCCCATCTCGGCTATTAGTTTTATAGACGATAAGCGGCAGTGGTTTTAGGCTAAAAAAGGTGTAGAATTTGATTAATTTGGAACGCTTAGAGACAGTTTTTGTTTCTTTTTTTACAATAAAAGCTTTCCTGCCTGAGAATTTCAGACAGGAAGGCTTTTAGTATTCATTCTCACTAAGACTGAATTTTATTTTCCAATTAGCAGAAGTTCATTACAAATCACTTCGGTTATATACTTTTTCTGTCCGTCTTTATCTTCGTAGCTCCTGCTGGTCAACTTGCCTTCAATCCCTATTTCTTTGCCTTTTGGAACATAATTCTCAACCAGTTCCGCAGTTTTGCCCCAGGCCACGATATTGTGCCACTGCGTATCGGTAATTTTTTCTCCTTTGGAATTTTTATAACTCTCATTTGTGGCAATAGAGAATTTTGCCAGTTTTTTACCTGATTCAAGATTAACGATTTCAGGATTGTTGCCTACGTGGCCAATCAATTGTACTTTGTTTCTTAGAGTGCTCATAACTATAGAATTTATTGCAGTTGAAAATCATTAGTTCATTTCAACAGGACAAACATACGGCAGCACTTCAGCAGGAATCGTCTGGCAATTATTTGCTTACGCTTATATTCGTTTATAAACGCTTAAAAATGGAGATTACCTTGGTTTTGCTGAATTTTTAAGGATATCCAGCAGCCCTCTATACTTCCAAAAAAAATTCTTACTTTAAATACCCTATAAAATCAACCATGAAAAATTCAAATTTTATTTTATTTCTTGTAACTACAGCTGTACTATTTTCCTGTTCTCCCAAAAAAGAAGGAGATTGGGATGATAACATCGAACTATCCCGGAAAGAGATACAATTTTCAGCATCAGAAAATTCTGTTATTTTGAATACTGGAAAAGAAGGCTGGTGGATTACCCAGGTGTCTTTGAATGGAAATTCAGATTATGAACAAACTGAAAATTCAGATGGTGAATTTTTTATTAATGAAGATGAATTTCTTGTAGAAAGAAGAAGTGCTAAGGAACTTTATATAGAAATGTCGCAGAATACCACAGCTTCTGAAAGAATATTGATAATAGGCCTGCAAAGTGGTAATTATTTTGATGCCGTTACCATAACACAGTCTGCAAAATAAATTCTAAAATTTAATCCCTCAATTTAAATTAATATGATGAAATCTCTCAAAGTTCTTTTTCTATTTCTTTTAACTACAAAACAACTTTCTGCCCAGAATCAACAATCAAAAGCGGAGTTAGAAAAAGAAATTATCGGATCCTGGCATTATGAAAATTCCAGTCAGGATAAAATCATTTACTTTGAAGATGGCACTGTAAAGCGATACCATGCAGAGGTTTTAAGATCCACTGGTAAATATGAAATTGTAAAGGAATGTGATGGTGAAAAACTCCAGCACGATAATTTTTTTCTAAAAGAAACTGATAGAGATAGAGGAGCTTCTGTTTGTGTTTATATTGAAGCTATTAATTTTGAGAACAATGGAATCTTTTCTATTATGACAAGGCCTCAGGGAAAAATTGTTGTTTTGAAAAAGGACTAAAACTTTATCTTTTCTCTTTTAATTAAGTACCTTAAATGCAGTCAAGACCAGAATATTAACCATCTCTATTCCCAATGAAAATAAGATATTGTGCCCTTTTGCTTCCAAAACTTATAATTATTTTCTCATCTTTTAACCTGATTGCCCAAAAGATAAGGAACCAAAAAGATACTGTTGGTTTCGCGCAATATGAATGGCAAATGGACAGCATCATGGCGCGAATGGATGCTGAAGATAAAACAGTAACCCCTGAAGTTTATAAAGCAGTAATTTCCCCACATGACGATTATGCTTATGCCGCAGGACTTTATAATAAAACCCTGGCGGGCATTAAGGCGCAGACCATTATTTTGGTTGGAGTGGCGCATAAAGCACGTAATTTTAAACTACAGGATAAAATTGTTTTTGGTTCATATCAGCAATGGAAAAGCCCTTATGGAAACATTGAAGTTTCACCAATTCGGGACAAATTAATTCAAAAATTGCCTTCACAGGATTTCATAGTACACGACAGTATGATGCAGACCGAACATTCCCTGGAGGCCATCACGCCATTTCTTAAAAAGAACAACCCCAAAACAACAATAATTCCATTACTGGTTCCCTATATGAAGTACACAGATATGCGAAAGTTTTCAGGGGATTTGGCAGGCGCACTATATCAAATTATGAAGGAAGAAAATTTGCAGTACGGGAAAGACGTCGCGGTGGTGATATCTACAGATGCCATACATTATGGAGATGAGGATTGGGGAGGAAGTAACCTTGCTCCTTACGGAACGGACATTTTAGGAACTGCAAAAGCCAGGCAAAAGGATCTTGATATTAGCAACGAATTCCTTAGCGGAACAATCGATAATGAAAAAATAAGAGATTTCACCAAAGCCACTGTTCAGGAAAAAGATTATAAAGAATACAAATGGACCTGGTGCGGCAGGTACTCTGTTCCCTTTGGATTACTTCTGGCTAATAACCTCAACCTGCTCCTCGATGGAAATCCGCTTTATGGAAAGAAAATAGATTACCGAAGCAGTATTCACAACACCCATATAGAAGTAAAAGATATAGGTATGGGAACCACCGCACCGGCCAATACACAGCATTGGGTAGGTTATGTGGGAATGGCGTACGAATAAAATTAGCACATATGCACGCAGAAGTAATAAAGCGGAAATGGAAAAACTACTGATTTTTGACCTGGACAACACTATTTTTCCTTCAGCCAGTATTCCTAAAGAAAAAGTACGGGAACTACTGAATATTTTTGCTGAAACCGCCGCCTGCTATTATTCTGAAGAAACCACCAGCAAAATCCTGGAAGAATTAAAAAGAAATTCATTCGCTTCGGTTTTTGAAAAATTTAATGTAACCACAGAAGTCAAAGAAGCGTTTGCCTCTAATTTCAGGAAAAGTACTTTTCAGCTAAAGCTGGAAAGCTTTGATGATTTTCAGCTTGTAAACAAGCTCCCTCATGAAAAAGTTTTGGTTTCAGAAGGATTTAAAGAACTTCAGGAAGCAAAAATACGCGCCCTGAAGCTGGAAACAATATTTTCTGAAATGCATATAAGCAATACATTATACGCCTCAAGGCCTTCTAAAAGAGATATCCTGAAAGAAGTTCTTCACAACAAGAAAATAAAACCTCAAGACATGTATGTTATTGGCGACAAAGCCGAAGCGGAATTAAAGGCGGGATACCAGTTGGGAATGACTACCATACAGGTCGCGAAATTAAACCAGCCCAGGAGCAAATTTGCCAATTTTTATATCGAAGATTTCTCTGCCCTGGAAACTCTTTTAGAATAAAACGGAAAATAAATTAAGTTGGTTTTTCTATTAAGGAATAACCATAGATATTTGCATTTTTCACAAGTAACATGGAAACCAAAAAGAAGCAACGCATTTCCCTTAGTATATATTTTTTCCTGGCGGGCTTCTGTTTTTCCACCTGGGCCTCACGGATACCTACAATAAAGACCCTTTTTGATTTTAACGAAGCAGAACTGGGCAGTCTACTTTTGGCCATGCCGGTGAGCAGCCTTATAGGTTTACCCGTTTCCGGCTGGCTGGTCTCCCGGTTTAACAGCCGCGGCCCCCTGGCAATTGCCTCTGTTTTCTTCGCATTGGCTTTGTATTTAATTGGAAGCTCCGGCAATTTGGTCCTTCTTGTAACCTCCATTTGTATATTCTCGTTTTGCATGAGAATATTAAATATTGCCATGAATACCCAGGCAGTAACGCTGCAAAACAAATTTGGCAAGAAAATTAACGGCTCTTTTCATGGTTTATGGAGCACCGGCGGCTTAACCGGAGTGGGATTTTCCACCCTTATGCTGAAGTTAAATGTATCAATGCCACAGCATCTTTTAATAGTAGCCGTACTCACCTTAATTCTGGCAATTGCTGCCTACCCTTTTTTATTGGAGAATGACCGTGCACCAGGAGGAAATAAATTAAAACTGGGAAAACCTGATAAATTCATTTTATATCTGGGACTCCTGGTATTTTTCGCTGCTTTATGTGAAGGCGGTATGTTCGATTGGAGTGGTGTTTATTTTAAAGAAGTTATTGGGGAAGAAATTTTTACTTTAGGCTACTTCATCTTTATGATCTTTATGGCGCTCTCCAGGTTTTTTTCAGACTTTATTATTGAGAAAATTGGCATGGAAAGAACATACATTATTAGCTCTCTGCTTGTGGCGTTGGGAATATTAACCGTTGTAATTTTTCCCTACTTCTGGCCCGCTATTATTGGCTTTAGCATGGTAGGCCTTGGAGTGGCCGCAATTATACCCATGACTTTTACCCTGGCGGGAACTTCTCCAAAATATTCTGCAGGAATGGCCATTTCTATTATTGCCACTTATGGAATTGTGGGAATGTTACTGGGACCACCTTTAATTGGTTATTTAGCCGATGCCTTCAGTTTAAAATTATCTTTTCTGCTATTCATCTTTACCGGCTTAATGTTAATCCCGGTTTCTCAATTGTTTTTCAGATATAAGAAGAAGCTTGAAATTAATTTATAGCCGCTATTCCCTGGAAATAGCTGCAATTGCTGACAGTTTTTTCAAAAATTACCAGCATTTACGAAACCGATTGCGTAAATTAGAGTCCTGATTAGATAATCTATAACTCTATTTACAAGTTCCCATGAAGCAAAATTATTTTCCATCTGCTGAAAAATTTAAGTTACTTTCACCATTACGCTTTCAAAAATTTGCTCTCTCCATCATAATTAGCATTGTCTTTGGTAATTCTGTTTTTGCGCAAGGCACAAAGTTCAGCCTAAATGAGGAAGAGTATTTTGAAACTCCCGGGGTAAATATTCTGCCCTTTAACAACTGGTATAACGGGCTTTTTAGTGATTCCAAAATCAGCGGGATCGAGATTATTCACCATGGCGAACGTACTGCTACTAACGGAGATGTGCGATTGCATGCCACTCCCGAGCAGTGGGACGCTATACCAACTTTTACAGAGCGTAAGGTAGATAAAGCTACCGGCCGTGTAGACACTTATCAATCTTACCCTGACTACGATTTTAATTACATGATTCGGGCAGAAGCTAAGGATGACGGGGTACTCCTAAGCGTGCATCTTGAAAATCCTTTACCTGAAGACCTGGTAGGGAAAGCCGGTTTCAACCTGGAATTTGTTCCTTCCGCTTATTGGGAAAAAACATATTTTATGGATAACAAAAGTGGCCTTTTCCCGATGTATCCCAGCAGCGATATGGAGCGGGATGCTGCTGGAAATACTGCTCCCAAACCTTTTGCCAAAGGCCATAAACTGGTTCTGGCTCCCGGAGATCCTGAACGCAGGGTGACGATTACTTCAGAGAATCTTCCGCTTATGCTCCATGACGGGCGCGATAAAGCCCAAAATGGATGGTATGTGGTTCGCAGCCTTTTACCTGCAGGAAAAACAGGAAAAGTACTGGAATGGTTTGTTGCTCCAAATGCCATTCCCAACTGGAGCCGTAAACCTGTAATAGCCCATTCCCAGGTAGGCTATCATCCGGCACAAAATAAAGTTGCGATAATAGAACTGGATGATAATTCAGTCCCTGAAACCACCGCTACACTAAAGAAAATAACTCCCTCCGGGGAAGAGGTTGAAGTGAAAAATGGGAATCTAAAAGACTGGGGAAACTATACCCGGTACAACTATATCATTTTTGATTTTTCAGAAGTAAAAGAACCGGGAACGTATACTATAAGCTACGGTGGAGAAACTTCCACTCCTTTCAGAATTGCAGAAGATGTTTACAACAAAGCCTGGTATCCTACCAATGATGTGTATTTCCCTGTTCAAATGGATCATATGCTTATTAATGAAGCTTATCGGGTTTGGCATGGGGCCTCGCATCTTGATGATGCCTTGCAGGCGCCTGTAGATCATGAACATTTTGACCTTTATGCGCAGGGTCCCACCACAGATACCCAATATGAACCCGGTGAACATATCCCCGGCCTTAATATTGGAGGATGGTACGATGCGGGAGACTACGATATTAGGACGCAAACCCAGTATGATGTGGTTTTAAACCTTGTTCATGCTTATGAAGATTTCAATATTGACCGTGATCAGACACTGGTAGATTATGATGCTAAATATGTAGATCTCCATACCCCAGATGGAAAACCCGATGTACTTCAGCAAGTTGAACACGGGACCCTGGCACTTATTGCACAATACCGTGCCGTTGGGCACGCCATTCCGGGAATTATTGTTCCGGATATTTCGCAGTACACTCATCTTGGAGACGGACTTACAATGACCGATAACCTAATTTATGATGAATCTATGGATTCGCTGGAATCCAATGGTTATAAAAGTGGCAAATTTGATGATCGCTGGGCCTTTACCAGTAAATCCACAGCTTTAAATTATGGATCCATCGCCGCGCTCGCTGCAGCAAGCAGGATTTTGAGCGGGTATAATGATACTCTTTCTATCGAGTCATTAGATACTGCGGAAAAAGTATGGAAGGAAGAACATTCTAAAGAACCAGATCTTTTTCATCATGGAAATACTACCGGCGGAAACCTTGAAGATGAAGAAATAAAAGCGGCGGTAGAGCTTCTTTTGGCTACCGGTGATAAAAAATATGCTGAAAGACTTGAGGAAATGTGGCCTGTAATTGACAGCAATTTCGCTTCCCATGCAGGTTTGGCCGTAAAAGCATTGCCATATATGAATAATTCATTCAAAGAAAAATTAAGAGCTAGAACAGAAGCATATAAAACCGAACTCGATTCCTTTTCTGCTGAAAATCCCTTTGGCGTACCTATTGGCCGTGGAGGATGGGCAGGTAACGGTCAGATAATCAGCTTCGCGATGAATAATTATTTGTTGCATACTGCTTTTCCCGAACTCATTGATAAAGAATACATATTCAAGGGCCTGAATTATATTTACGGCACTCATCCAGATTCTTCAATTTCATTTGTCTCCGGTGTGGGAACAAAATCCAAGAAGGTGGCTTATGGAATGAATCGCACCGACTTCTCTTTTATCGCCGGCGGAATTGTTCCCGGAGTTTTGATCCTGAAACCTGATTTTCCTGAAAACCGGGAAGACTGGCCTTTTTTATGGGGAGAAAATGAATATGTAATAAATGTTGGAGCCAGGTATATTTACCTGGTAAACGCTGTAAAATCTTTGCTCGATGAATAAAATATTTTTAATACTGCTTTTTTCAGTAGCCGCCAGCACAACTTGTTTTGCCCAGTTTTCTCAAAAAGACAGGGACAGTATTAATAAATTAAGCTATGAAGATCACCAGCTGATGATGCAAAAGCTGGGAATTGAGGAATTAAGGACGGGACCTTCAGGCAATCCCAATGATCCCAACGCCGCAAATGCTGATGAATCCAAGGCTTCTCCTTATGATAGCCTGCCGAACCCGCTAACTTTTAAAGATGGTTCTAAAGTGACTTCTGCTGAAGATTGGAAAAAAAGAAGAGCTGAAATAAAAGAAGATTTTGACCGCGAGATCTATGGCCGGGTACCGGAAAATGTTCCCGGAGTGACCTGGGAGGTGCTAAATCAAACAGATTCTGTAATAGGAAATATACCCGTTAACCTCAAGAAATTGCAGGGGCATGTAGATAACTCTTCCTACCCTGAAATTGAAGTAAATATTGACCTTACGCTTACAGTTCCTAAAAATCCTGAAAAACCTGTTCCCGTAATGATGGAATTTGGATGGAACTGGCCGGCAAATTTCAAAAGGCCGGAACCTGAAGGCACTCCATGGCAGGAACAGCTCCTTGAAAAAGGCTGGGGTTATGCGATCTTGATTCCCACCAGCTATCAGGCAGATAATGGTGCCGGGCTACGGCAGGGAATAATAGGTTTAGTAAATAAAGGTGAACCAAGAAAAGTTGATGACTGGGGGGCGCTTCGCGCATGGGCCTGGGGCGCCAGCCGCGCACTGGATTATTTTGAGACAAATCCCGATGTGAATGCTGATAAAGTTGGAATTGAAGGTTTGTCCCGCTACGGTAAAGCCGCTATTGTAGCAATGGCTTACGAACCAAGGTTCGCAATTGGTTTTATAGGTTCTTCCGGCGCAGGAGGGACAAAAATCCTGAGAAGGGAATATGGGGAACAGGTAGAAAATCTCGCCTCGTCTGCAGAATATCATTGGTTTGCGCCAAATTTCATTAAATATGCCGGGCCTTTAACTCCTAATGACCTTCCTGTTGATGCGCATGAATTAATTGCCATGGCCGCACCAAGGCCTGTTTTTATAAGTTCTGGCGACCCTGATGTTGAAGGGAAATGGATAGATGCCAAAGGGATGTTTTTAGGTGGGCTTCATGCGGGTCCTGTTTATGAACTACTAGGGAAAAAAGGTCTCGGCACTTCAACTTATCCTGAAGGTCATGAAGCCATTACAGAAGGGGAAATTGCTTTCCGCAAGCATGAGGGAGGCCATACTGTAATCCCAAACTGGCCTTATTTTATAGACTATGCTGAAAAATATCTCGAATAAAGCAGAAATTTCAGAAGTGAGCAGGTTTTTAAAAACTATTCACTTCTGAAAATTTTAATTCATATTCTGGTAATAATCCTGAAGTATATAAAAGGCTTTTTTCTTTTCCCCGGTTTCAGAAATAAGTCCTTTCCTATTCCAGAAATTCTGATAAACCGGATGATTTCTTCTTGGCGATTTAAAATCTACAAGTATCCACGGCGTCATTCCCCTAAGGCCTTCTATTTTATCCAGCATTTTTAATTGTTGTTCATAAAGATATTCCTGATGCTCCTCGCTCCACATCGTGGTGTTATCTGCATGAAAACCTCCAAGTGCACCTCCTCCAAATTCGGTTATTACCACAGGTTTATTATATTTAATATCGAACGTATATTGAGACATATTTTCCGGTTCTCCCCAATACCAGCCTGCGTATTCATTGAAACTTGCCAAATCCAGTTTTTCACCCAAAGGATCGTTAACAACCGCCACATTACCTTCTGTTTCCACCTCCAGTGCAGCAGCTATTAACCGGGTGTCATCAAGTTGCCTTGCTTTAGCGATTAATTTTCCCATAAAATCATTTCGTGCTTCGGTAACCGGGGTTTCATTTCCCACAGACCATATAATAATACTTGCCCTATTTTTGTCTCTTATAATACCAGAGGCCAATTGATTTTCAGCATTTTCATAAGTTTCCATATTTTCCCAGGATATGGTCCAGTACACAGGAATCTCTGCCCATACCATAAGGCCCATTTCATCTGCCAGGCGAAGCATTTTCTCATTATGGGTGTAATGTGCCAGCCGAACAAAATTACAACCAAGTTCTTTAGCCCAGCTCAACATCATTCTCATATCGCCCTCATTGCGCAGCCTACCTTCTGTAAAAGGATTTTCATCATGTATGGATATTCCCTTCAGGAAAACTGACTGCTGGTTTAATAGAATATCCTGGCCTTTTGTTTCTATTGTTCTAAAACCAATCTCATCCTGAATTTCATCATTTTCAGTAGATATTTTAACCTCATATAATTTTGGGTTCTTTGGCGACCAGTAATCTACATTCTTCACCGGGATATCAAAATCCACTTTCCCTGAATTGTTTACACTGATGGTCTTGGAAATTTTAAGTTCCGGAATTTCAACTTTAATTTGTCGTTGTTTTTGATTGCCATCCAATTGAACAAATCCTGAAATCATTTTCATATCATTATCTGCCAGTTGTACCTTATAATCCCGGATAAAATTTTTAGGAGTAATGATTAAATCCACATCCCGGGTGATTCCGCCATAGTTCCACCAATCGGTATTTACGGTTGGAACCTCATCTTTTTTTCGGGTATTATCCACCATAACCACTACAAAGTTTTTCCCGTCTCTTAAATTGCTGGTCACTTCAAACTGAAAAGGCGTAAAACCACCTTTATGCACTCCTAATTTTTCCCCATTTAAATACACATGGGCTTCATAATTCACTGCCCCAAAATGAAGAAAATAACGCTTACTCTCCTGAAGGTCTACACGGAAGTCTCTTTTATACCACAGTGTACCTTCATATAATTCCAGTTTTTCCTCCTGGGAGTTCCAGTCTCCGGGTACTTTTAATGTTGGGGACTGGCTAAAATCGTACTCCACGCGTTGGGATGAATCTATATCTTCAGCTGTAATATTATCATAAAATCCACCCTTGCCGGACTCGCTTTGATCAAAAGGTTGCTGCCGGTAATCCAGATATCCCATTTGATATGGATCAACAATATAATTCCAGCGTCCGTTAAGGCTAATCGTTTCCCTTCCCGGAAGGTTTTGGATAAGTTCCTGGGAAAAAGCAATGGAAGGTAAATTCAGAATTAAGCCCAGCAAAAACAGGTAACTAAAAAGGGTACGCATATTCATAGATCAAAAATTTAGTAATAGTAAAGCCCTTCCACCAGAAATGAAAGGGCTGTTAAGTTATAGATAATTATATTAATATCCCGGGTTTTGATCTTCCTGGCTTATGTTTTCATTTGAAACTATTTCTGCATTTCAAAGAAGCAAAAGCCTTATTTTCGTAATTTAAGGCATGAGCTTGAAAAAACTACTTCTGCTTTTTTTATTATTGTTTGGTATGAAGACTATCAATGCACAGGATCTTTCCACTTATCAATGGAGTAACCGGTTGCTATTAATTTTTACTCCCAATCCTGAAAATTCCGTTTTTAAAGAGCAAATACAGGAACTACAAAAAAATGAAGAGGGACTTCAAGAAAGAAAACTCATTATTTTCAAAATTTCTCCTGAAGCTTATAAAAACGGACTTAAGGATGATGAGGAATGGAAGAATAGCAGCAAACTTTACCAGGAGCTCAAGCGCACAAATGCTAATTTTGAAGTTCAGCTTATAGGCCTTGATGGCGGCACCAAGCTTACAAAAACAGATTTGCTAAGCATAGAACAGCTTTTTTCTACCATAGATGTCATGCCCATGCGACAAGCAGAAATGCGAAAAAACAGGAAATGATTATTTTGAATTGGAAAAACTGGTGCAACTGCATTAACTTTTTTACTTATCTTTAATTTATGCAGAAAAATTGCCTGGAATGTGGAGAAAAACTGGTTGGCCGTGAGGATAAAAAATTCTGCAGTGATTATTGCCGTAACGCTCACCATAATAAGGCAAACCGCAACGAAAATATACTGGTTAGAAATGTTAACAACCAGTTGCGGAAAAATTATAAGATCCTGCAGGAATTAAACCCGGAAAACAAAGGTAAAACCAGTAAGGCCAGATTACTGGAAAAAGGCTTTAGCTTTAACCTCATTACCAGCATCTACACAACCAAAACCGGGACCGTTTATTATTTTGTATATGACCAGGGCTATCTCCCATTAGATAATGATTTCTATGCCCTGGTAAAGAAAAATTAGCCCCACCAGGTATCTCCTTTTAACCGCAAAGCAGCCCTTAAAACATCCCGCTGACTTATTTGCCCCACCAGTTTCCCGTCTTCCAGAATAGGAAAACGCCTGCGCTTTAGCTCAATAAACTTTTTAGCGGCATCTAACACATTCATTTTGCCGTCTATGGTTTGCACATTACAAGTCATATGTTTTTCTACCGTGAGATCTTCCATAGGCATATTATAATAACGGCTGTCAGAAATCTGTTTCAGGCAGTCCCCTTCAGAAATTATGCCCAGCAATTCATTATTTTCATTTACCACAGGTCCTCCTGAAATATTATTTTCAATAAGTTTTTCAATTACATCCACCACTTTTTCCTCTTTTCTAAAAGTGATTAGTGATGTACTCATGTAATCTTCAACCAACATTGCGGGATCTGCAGGCTTCTCCGGCTCGGCACGTTTCCCTTGAAAACTCTTCACGGCCATAATTATAAAGTTTTGATTATTAATAATTTAAATATAACCAATTTTAAATTATTCTCATCTGTAGCTTAAAATATTCTTTTTTCAGCTAAAACTTAATTAACTTTAAAATGAAATAATTACTGCCATACTTTCTCCTTTATGCCGAAGAAATTATCTGCGCTTCCCGCTTTCCTGCTTATAATTACAGCTGTTTGGCTAAGCTATTATGGCAATTCCCCTTACCAAATACAACCTGTAGACGCGCCCGCTACACAATTTTCTACCGGCCGGGCTTTCCGGCATGTCCGGCAAATTGCCCAAGATCCGCATTATGTAGGAAGCAAAGCTCACAATGAGGTTAGAAATTATATTGTGAAGGAATTGCAGGAAATGAATTTACAGGTTCAGGTCCAGGAGGGCTTCAGCCTTAATAAAGCCGGGGAAATGGCGCATCCGCAAAACATATTATGCCGCATAGAAGGCACAGGCGACGGGCAGGCTTTGGCCTTGATGACGCATTATGACAGTGACCCCCACTCTTCTTACGGCGCCAGCGATGCCGGAAGTGGCGTTGCCACAATTCTGGAAGGAATACGGGCATTTCTTGCCGATAGTGTGCCTCATCAAAATGACATAATTCTCCTGTTTACAGACGCCGAAGAGCTGGGATTAAACGGGGCAGAATTATTTATTAAAGAACATCCCTGGGCCAAAGATGTACAACTTGCGCTAAATTTTGAATCCCGAGGCAGTGGGGGCAATTCTTTTATGCTGCTGGAAACCAATACTGCAAATTCAGCTTTAATAAAAGCTTTTAAAGCAGCCGCACCCGAATTTCCTGTTACCAACTCCCTGGCCTACAGTGTTTATAAAATGCTTCCAAATGATACCGATCTAACCGTGCTAAGGGAACAGGGGAATATTAACGGCTTTAATTTTGCCTTTATAGATGAGCATTTTAATTACCACACCGCCACAGATCTTCCTAAAAATTTAGATAAAGAAAGCCTGGCGCAGCAGGGTAATTATCTTATGGCATTACTCTATTATTTTAAAGATGCCAGCCTGCAGCTGGATGCTGCTGAAGAGGTTCTATATTTCAACCTGCCCTTCGGCAAAATAATAAGTTATCCCTTTGCATGGATTTTCCCTCTGCTAATCCTGTCCCTGCTGCTGTTTGCCGCCTTACTCATTTACGGACTTTCCTCAGATCGACTGGATCTTAAATCTATTTTTAAAGGTTTTGTGCCTTTTCTAATTAGCCTTTTAGGCTCTGCGCTGGCCGTTTACCTGCTCTGGGAATTTTGCCTGATAATCTATCCGCAATATGCCGAGATTGAGCAGGGATTTCCTTATAACGGCTATTCCTACATTTACGGCGCCATTTTTCTTGGCCTTGGCATTTCATTTTTTTCTTACAGGAAATCTGCCTATTCCCAAGAAAAAGCTTCTTTTTTTGTCGCCCCTATGTGCTTCTGGCTTTTCATTTGCTGCCTTACCTCGTTTTACTTAAAAGGAGCGGCATATTTTCTTATTCCGTTCTTCTTCAGCCTTATTCAGTTGTTCGTCATGATGAGACAAAGCCGACCAAACCTGCTGCTCATGGCATTGCTTTCCTTACCCGCGGTATTTATTTTACAGCCTTTTGTAGATGCTTTTCCCGTGGCACTGGGATTAAAAATACTCTTTGTTTCTGCCATTTTAACGGTGCTGCTATTCGCACTTTTGTACCCCGTATTTGCCTATTTTAAAAGGAACAGGCTGCTGGCCGTAATAAGCTTTATCATTTTTCTATGTTTTTTAGTGAAAGCCCATCTTACTTCCGGATTTAATGAGGAACGTCCAAAGCCAAACAGCCTGATTTACCTTTATGATGCCGATAAAAATAACGCTTACTGGTATTCTTACGATCATATCCTGGACGAATGGACAGGTAAATTTTTTGGCAAAAATCCGCCACCCGAAACTGCCGAAAACACAAATTTTGACAGCAAGTACGGGAGCAGATTTACTTATAAGGCTCCTGCCCCTGCGGTAGCGCTAAAAGAACCCAATGTTATGTTGAAAAAAACGGTAAGTTCTGCTAATCTCAGCCAATATTCCCTTAAAATCGCACCTAACCGGAAGGTGAACCGGATGGAACTTTTTACAGGAAAAGACCTGGATTTTGAAGAATTTCAGGTAAATGGACAAACCGCAGATCCTGTTAACCTGGCACAAAATATTCGCCGGAAAGGGCGTTTATTGCTTTACCATTCAGGAAGCAGGGATACCCTAAGGATAAATTTTAGCCTTGAAAAGGATCAAGTTCCGGAATTTACCTTATATGAATCCAGTTATGACCTTCTGGACAACAAGCAATTGCATGTACCTGCCCGGGAAAGCTGGATGATTCCGAGGCCTTTTGTAGTTAATGATGCCGTGATCATTAGGAAAAGGATTAATTTGGATAAAAATTCAGAAGAAAAAAGCTCTATTAAAAATTAAAGCAAACTGATGCAAATTACCAATATCGCCATTTTAGGATGTGGCTGGCTGGGACTTCCCCTGGCCAAAAGGCTTATTGAAGACGGCTATAGCGTGAAAGGCTCTACCACTTCCAGGGAGAAAATTGTAAAGCTACGGGAGGAGAATATTACCCCATATCAAATTAAATTATTGCCTGAAGGAGTGCAGGGAGATCTAAGTGCCTTCCTCTCTGATGCCGAAATTCTTATTATTGATATCCCTCCTGGCCTTAGAAAGGATCCGGAAAAAGATTTCAGCGGAAAAATAGAAATACTGCTTGGCTATCTCAGGAAAAGCAGGATTAAAAAAGTGCTTTTTATTAGCTCCACTTCGGTTTATGAAGATACTGAAGATTTCCCGGTTTATACAGAAGATATGCCGGCAAATGCTTCTTCCAGGGCCGCTGAAGAGATTATTTCCGCAGAGAAAATATTAAAAGCTTCTTCTGAATTTGAGACCAGCATTTTAAGATTTGGAGGCTTAATTGGCAAAGACCGGCATCCTGTGAATTTTCTTTCCGGCAGGACCGGGCTCACGAATCCTGAAGCCCCTGTGAATCTCATTCAGCAGGAAGATGGTATTGAAATTATCAGGAAAATCATTGAAAAAGAAGCCTGGGGAACCACTTTTAATGCCGCTTATCCCGAACACCCTGCCAAGGAAATTTATTATACTGAAAAAGCTACGGCAAACCAACTGGCTTTGCCGGAGTATGATCATGACAAAACTTCAAAAGGAAAACATATAAAATCTGAACGGCTTGCGGAAATGCTGAATTTCAGCTTTCAGCATAAAATTTAATCTGTGCCGGAGGTTTGCGGTTTTCTGAAAATATAGAAAAAATAAGAAGCCGTCTCATTTACCAAAATGAGGCGGTTTTTATTTGGTGTCGGTTTTAACTAAGATTTTATGTTTTTTCTC
>NZ_JBGFSM010000008.1:188976-257181 GCF_041679265.1 Autumnicola aciditolerans | reverse complement strand
TCTTACCCGTTCATAGCCGGCTTTATATCCTTTGTCCTTTAGCATGGATTGCATAGTCAAAACACCCGCAGTAGGCTCTTCCAGAATATGTTTGTCCATGAGTTTCATCATTTCCAGGTTCTCTGGTTTTTCTCCTTTTGGGACATAGTAGAACGTGCTACGGTTGATCGCTATGAGCTCACACTGTTCCCGGATACTTAAGCCCTCTTTTTCTTTGGTTGAAATTAGGCTACGTTTCATTTCATCAGATCCAGTTTGTTCAAGCTTTTTTTTTAAAAAGTCCCGCTCCATTTCAAGCTTCCCAATTTTTGCATAAAGCTTGTCCAGATCAACTTCTTTTTCAGCAGCTTTGTCTTTTTTCTTATCAAAGACATCGCTGGATTTCTCCAGGAATTCTTGCTTCCACTGGCTAATCTGATTAGGATGGAGTTCAAAGCGCTCGGCAAGTTCCGAAAGGCTATAGCGCTCCTTTAAAGCTTCTATGGCCACTTTTGACTTAAATTCTGAACTGAAATTTCTACGTTTTTTTTCATTAAGGTCATTGTTTAAAGTTAGTAAAATTTCAACTTAAACAATGGTCTAGTTTTGTCGAGGTATTATACAATTGCTATTCAGGAGGTAAATTTATTCGTATTTACTTCAAATATTTCTGGATTTGTTCAATATTCCCACTTGCGGCAACAACGAGAGTAATTTTTAAAAAATTTAATTATGCGGAACATCTGGTGATTAGTTCCTTCATCATTGGCTACACAAGTCTTTTAGAATCTATAAGTTTTGCGATTTTTAACTGGCCTGCCTTAGTGTTAGATCCATTAACTTATATAACTATTTCAATACTACTTTTCAGAATATTTAAAATAGAAGGACACATTATAAAAACTCTCCTTTTAGTAGTAAGCGCGTTGCTATTCTTTCTTCTTTTATTACTAATTATCATTTTTAGTATAGGATATATTATGAAGGTAGCCTAAAAAAAGGTCTAAAGAAGTTAATAATTAATAGCTGTTATTCCAGCATCATTTACAAAATTTCTCTCTAAACTAAATTTAATTTGTTGCCTATAGTTATATTTGTTAAAGCTAAATCAAGTTTTGCAGATGGAAACGATTGAAAGTTTTAAAGTTAAGGCAGGAGCATCAAGATTTGGTAAACACTATAAGATGAAAGCAGTCACCTTAAACATTCTGGATATTAAGATTTCATCCAAAGATACTGCTAACGCATTAGCTGTTTTTGAACAGACGGGCCTTACTCCCAATGGAGGCCCTCCATTACATACACATCCAGATCAGGACGAATGGTTCTATGTTATTGAAGGAGATTATATTTTCCAGGTAGGTAAAAAGAAATATCACATAAAATCTGGTGATACCATTTTTCTTCCCAGGAACATTCCACATGCCTTTATTCAACTTTCGGAAAAAGGAAAGGTGATAGTTGCTTATCTTCCTGCCGGTAGAATGGAAGCTTTTTTTGAAGTTACCGATAAGTGGGAATCCACTCCATCAAAAGAAGAAATCTACAGGGTTTTCGAAAGTCACAATATGAAAATTGTTGGACCACCATTAAAAGCCGGCTCAGTATAGAACTTTACATTTAAATTTTGAGGATCGCGAAAATGGGGCCAGATGTAAATAATTATCCCTTTGTCCACTCAATTAATAGTATAGTTGTCAAACCTTTTATTTTTTTGGATTTTTCATTGATCAAAAATTATGATTTAGCTCTAGTAGTTAACTCCAACTCCATAGGAACTGAACCTATAAAATCCTAAGAAGTTTAGAAAATGTACAGGATATTTCGTTAAAGATCAGGAAAATATTTTCGTTAAAGAACAATCTCGGCCTCAATTCCTATTCAGGATTAAAAAGCCAGCAGATCCTGGAATTTACTGTCTGGCATCTTCTATATAGGCTAATTTTATGTTAATCATTTCAATACGCCTTCAGTAATCTTTACATTAATAGGAAGTTTAAAAATGCTTTCAGCATAAAAGTATGAAGCATCTCATTTAATCCTCCTGAAGATGGATCAGAAAGAAAAAAATCAGGAATTGCAACTCGAAAACCAGGAATGGCTGGAGTCCTTCCGCTGGATAATTAATAATGAATCAGCAGAAAGGGCGGGAGATCTTCTTGATCTTTTAAAAAATGAAGCTCTTAAACATGCCGTTCCGGTTGAAAAAAATACTGTTTCACCCTATTTAAATACTATTCCACCTGAAAATGAAACTGCTTATCCCGGAAATTTAGAGATAGAAGAAAAACTGCTGGGAATGATTCGGTGGAACGCTATGGCAATGGTGGCCAGAGCCAATAAGAAAAGTGCAGGGATTGGTGGCCATATTTCTACCTACGCCTCCATATCTAACCTTTGGGAGGTTGGCTTTAACCACTTTTTTAAAGGAATTGATAAGGGGCCAGGCGATAATATCTACTTCCAGGGACATGCCTCGCCGGGAGTTTATGCGCGGGCTTTTCTTGAAGGTCGCTTGTCCAAAGAGCACCTTGAAAATTTCAGGCGGGAAATAAAGTCAGAAAAAGGCCTTACCTCCTACCCCCATCCTAAATTAATGCCGGAATTCTGGAACCACCCCACTGTTTCTATGGGGCTGGCTTCTATTACGGCCATCTATCAGGCAAGGTTTAACAAATACCTGGAACATCGCGGGCTACTGAAGGAAAATGATCAAAAAGTATGGGCATTCCTGGGCGACGGGGAAATGGATGAACCGGAATCCCGGGGAGCGTTGGAAATTGCCGCGCAGGATAAGCTGGACAACCTTATTTTTGTGATAGATTGTAATTTACAACGATTAGATGGCCCTGTACGCGGAAATCAAAAAATTATTCAGGAACTTGAAGGCACTTTTAAAGGAGCCGGATGGAATGTGATTAAGGTTTTATGGAGTTCAGACTGGGATCCGCTCTTCGCTAAAGATAAAAACAATAAACTTGCTGAAAAATTAAACCATCTACCAGACGGTCAGCTTCAGAAATTTGCCTTTGAACCAGGAGAATACATGCGCTTGGAATTATTTGGAGAAGACAAAGAACTTCAGGAACTGGTAAAAAACCTTTCAGATAAGGAACTGAAGAATTTAAGGCGTGGCGGCCATGACCCGGTAAAAATTTACAATGCCTATAAAGCTGCCGTGGACCATAAGGGACAACCCACGGTAATTCTTGCACAAACCATAAAAGGTTACGGGCAGGGGGATGCAGGGGAAGCAAGTAATGTGGCTCACCAGACAAAAAAGTTAAATAAAGAAAATTTGAAACATTTTAGGGATTTTTTTAATGTCCCTGTTTCAAATGATGATTTGGAGAAAATTCCCTTTATTAAACCGGAAGAAGATAGCAAAGAATTGTCCTATCTTAAAAAGCACCGGGAAGAAAGAGGAGGTTTTATTCCGAAGAGAAAAGATAAAAGTGAAACTTTAAAAGAGCCTGATAATAAAGCTTTTACTAAATTTTTTAAAGGTTCCGGCGAAGACGAAGCAGCCTCTACAAGCGTACTGGTGCAAATCCTGAGTAAATTATTAAAAGATAAAAATATAGGTAAACTAATTGTTCCTATAATCCCTGATGAGTCCCGCACTTTTGGTATGGAATCTTTATTTCAGCAGGCAGGGATTTATGCAGAAGGCGGCCAGCAATATGAGCCTGTAGATAAGGATAGCCTGCTTTATTATAAAGAATCTGCAAAGGGAGTCATTCTGGAAGAAGGAATTACCGAAGCAGGCTGTATGAGCGAATTTATTGCAGCGGGCACTTCCTATCTCAATCACGGGCTTAATATAATCCCTTTCTACTTTTTTTACTCCATGTTTGGCTTCCAGCGGACTGCCGATCTTATCTGGGCTGCTGCCGATGCCGGCACCAAAGGTTTTCTTATAGGCGGAATTTCAGGCCGAACAAGTTTGCCCGGCGAAGGTCTACAGCATCAGGACGGGAACAGCCATTTGTATGCTTTAACTTTTCCATCGCTAAAGGCGTACGATCCGGCTTTTGCTTATGAAGTTGCCATTATTGTAAAAGAAGGCATCCAAAAAATGTATACTGAAAAAGAGAATTGTTTCTACTATCTCACCGTGGGCAACGACACCTATAAAATGCCAAAAATGCCTGAAGGAATAGAAGAAGGGATTCTTAAGGGAATGTATAGATTCAAAAAGTCTTCCAACAAAAAAATTAAGAAGAAGGCTCATCTTTTTGGCAGCGGTGCAATAATGAAAGAGGTCCTTAAAGCCGCAGAAATCCTGGAGAAAGATTATAATGTAAAAACCGATATCTGGAGTATTACCAGTTACAAATCCCTTTATGACAATGCCCAGGATACAGAGCGCGAAAACCGTTTAAAAGCACAAATGAATAAAAATCCTAATTATATAGAAGAATGTCTAAAAGATGAAAAAGGCATTTTTGTGGCGGCTACAGATTATGTAAAAGCGCTGCCGGAGTCTGTCTCTAAATATTTTCCGCAGAAATTAACAATTTTGGGCACCGATGGTTTTGGGCGCAGCGATGCCAGGGAAGAACTTCGTGATTTCTTTGAGGTAAGTGCCGCGCACATTGTTTATGCGGTTTTATATGAATTTGCACTTCAGGGTGAGCTGAAATCAAATGAATTAAAAGAAGCCGTAAAAAACCTGAACATCGATCCTAAAAAAGTAAATCCCAGGACTTCCTGAAATCTTCAACATCAAAATAGAAAAAAATGGCAACGGATATAAAAATTCCTCAGATAGCAGAAGGCGTAGAATCTGCCACGGTTACAGAAATACTGGTAAAGGAGGGCGATAAAATAGAAAAAGATCAATCGGTTATTGCTGTAGAGTCTGATAAAGCTTCAGTTGAAATTCCCAGCCCGGAAGCAGGCACTGTGGCATCTATCGAAGTAAGTGAGGGAGATGAAGTAAGTGTGGGCGATGTGATTATAAAACTTGAAGCGGGGGAGTCTAAAGATGATGATTCAGAAGAAGAGGAATCTGATAAAGCAGAAATTGAAGAAACAGAGAAAAAGGAAAAAAAAGATAAAGAGCCGAAAAAGAAGAATACCAAAAAAACTGAAGAGGTAGATGAAAAAGAGGAATCAGAAGAAGAAAAAGGGGTAAAGAAAAGCGAGGACGAAGAGGAATCTTCTGATGAGGAAAATGAAGAAGAACAGGAAACTGAAGAAGAAACTGGAGATAAAGATGAAAAAGATAATTCTGGTAAACTTGAAGAAAATGAAGATGAAGATGAAACCAATTCTTCCTCATCGGGAGAAATTCCGGCATCACCTGGCGTTCGAAGGCTTGCCAGGGAGTTAGGAGTTGATATTGCGAAAGTGAAAGGCAGTGGCCCGGGTGGCAGAATTAGCAAAGGAGACCTAAAAGATCATAATAAATCTGGTAAAGGGAAAACAACTGCTTCAACAGAAATAACACTTCCGGATTTTAGCCAATGGGGAGAAACCGAAAGAAAACAGTTATCGGGCATTAGAAAAGCTACCGCAAAAAACACTTCTACGGCCTGGAGTACTATCCCTCATGTTTTTCAGTTTGATGAAGCCGATATTTCAGATATTGAAGAATATATGCAAAAGCTAAAAGAGAAATCTGAAGCCAATATCACCATAACCGCAATTCTTGTAAAAGTAGCTGCGGTTGCCCTAAGGCAATTTCCAAAATTTAATGCCAGTATAGATATGAAAAATGAGGAAATGATCCTCAAAAAATATGTAAATATTGGGGTTGCCGCAGATACCGATAAAGGCCTTCTTGTACCGGTAATAAAGAATGCAGATCAAAAGACAATTCTGGAAATTGCTAATGAAATTACTACTTTGGCAGAGAAAGCCCGCGAGGGAAAATTAACCCGGGAGGAAATGGAGGGTGGAAATTTCACCATTTCCAATCTTGGCGGTATTGGCGGCACAAATTTTACTCCTATTGTTTACCACCCTCAGGTGGCAATTCTTGGAGTTTCCAGGGCTAAAAAGCAACCTGTTTTTATAAATGAAAACTTTGAGCCACGGGACATCCTTCCGTTAAGCCTTTCTTATGATCATCGAATGATTGACGGAGCTGAAGGTGTTCGATTTTTGCACTGGATCTCAAGAGCTCTCGAAAATCCATATGAAGCTTTACTCGGAGCATAATTTCTGAAAATTTATGGCAAAAAATAAGAAAAAGAAGGAACTAATAATTATTGGCGCAGGGCCTGGCGGATACGCAGCGGCTTTTAGAGCTGCCGATCTTGGCATAAAAGTAACCTTGGTAGATCCTGAAGCCAATCCCGGGGGAGTATGCCTTTATCGTGGATGTATCCCCTCCAAGGCTTTATTACATATAGCGCAGGTTAAACAGGAAGCCTTGGAAGCTGCCGAATGGGGCCTGAAATTTGAAAAACCTGAAATAGATTTAAAAAAAATCAGGAAGTGGAAGGAGCAGGTGGTAAAAAAACTTACCGGCGGCCTTGGGCAATTATCCAAAGGCAAAAAAATTGAATACATTAAAGGTACTGCCAAATTCGTATCAGAGAAAAAACTGAAGATCCAGCCTAATGATTCCGAAGCCTACGAAGCAGAATTTCAAAATCTCATCCTGGCTACCGGCTCTGTTAATGTCTCCCTCCCGGCAATTGAAATAGATCATAACAAAATTATAGATTCCAAAGATGCTTTGGAACTTAAGGATATTCCCAAATCTATGCTGGTGATTGGCGGTGGCTATATTGGCCTGGAATTGGGTAGTGTTTACGCGGCTTTAGGTTCTAAAGTTTCCATAGCTGAAATGACTCCTGGGTTTCTTCCTGGAGCAGACCGCGACCTGGTAAAAATTTTCGAAAAAGAACATCCCTTTAAAGATTTGTTTTTTAATACTAAAGTCGAAAAAGTTTCGATAAAAAAGGACAAAATTAAAGTTGAACTGAAGGAGAAAAATGGCAAATCCAGTGAAAAATCCTTTGACAAAGTTTTGGTTGCCGTGGGGAGAAAACCAAATACCGACACTTTAGCCCTGGAGAATTCAGGTATCAAAGTAAATGATGCTGGATTTATAGAAGTAGATCAAAAGCGGAAAACAAGAAATGAAAATGTTTACGCTATTGGAGATTTAACCGGGGAACCTTTACTTGCCCATAAAGCTAATTATGAAGGTAAGATAGCTGCAGAAGCTATCGCCGGGATAAAAGGTGCTGCTTACGATCCTGGATCTATTCCTGCCGTTGTATTTACAAATCCCCAACTTGCCTGGTGCGGCATTACCGAGAGTGAAGCCAAAGAAAAAGGAATAGAGATAAAAGTTTTGAAATTTCCATGGAGCGCATCAGGACGTGCAGTTGCAGTTGGAAGTCCCAACGGATTGACTAAACTTCTTGTAGAAAAGAAAACGGGACGGATATTGGGAGGCGCTGTGGCAGGCAAAAATGCAGGATCGCTTATTCCGGAAATTTCGCTGGCCATAGAAATGGCAGCTACTGCAGAAGATGTTGCTTTAAGCATCCATCCCCACCCAACACTTTCTGAAACCATTATGGAGGCCGCCGAAATTTTTTCAGGTAGTCCTACACATATTTCCAAATAAAAAACCCGAAAAGAAATCTTATTTCCAATCGGGTTGTTCTTATTTTTCCCCCAATCTGCCTATGCAACGGTAATGGACGGATATTTTGCCTTTATTAGCATATATACCCCATATCCCGCCAGGCCAATAGCTACAATTCCTAAAACTATAGATCCAAATTCCTGCTGAATGTAGCTGAAAGCATCTGTTTGTGTTTGAATATTATTTCCACTGGAGAGTCCTGATCTTAAGGTGAGATACGCCATTAGTCCAAATACAAGGCCCCTGGCGGTATGTCCAAACTTACCGGCATTTACCAGTAACTCCTGTTCTTTATGATCCATTCCGGCCTCTTCTACTTCTTCCCTGAATTTTCCTGAATATGCCCTGTAAATGTCATATATCGCTTTTATTCCCATTCCAATACCAATAATTATGGCAATGGTGTCTCCATTGGAACCAGACATTAAAGAACCCATCATGGAAGATTTTCCTCCTCCAGAACTGCTGCCACTTCCAAAATTCAGTTTAAAGGCATAAAAGGCGAGGCCGCCATACAGGAGCCCGCTTATAAAGTATGCTGCACGTTTCCCGTAACCTTTGGCATCGTCATGAAGCCCTTTGGGATTTCCAATAGATTGATAGAACCTCCAGAAAACATAGCCTAAGAGGCCAATCCCCATAATTACCAGCAGGATCTGCCCGTAAGATTGTTGCGCCAGGTACTGTAATGCTCCTTTGCTGCCGGTCTTCTGACCTCCTTCCCCAAAGGCTGCAAGGGCTGTTAATACCCCTATTAAACAATATACCGCTCCCTTGGCTGCCATGCCAAAACGGGCGAAATTCTTTTTTTTGCTACTCATAAATTCAATTTTTTGGTTGTTGTTGGTTTTCTGTTAATTCTAAAGTTATAGGAAATTAAATAGCTAACTAAATATTTAATCAAATTTTATATTTAGTTTATGCTTATTGTTAGCAATAAATCACCTATGGCTTCCTAATTTATTAAAATGACAGCTGCCCTATTTATTATTAATAAAAATTAAAGCTGGGGATATATTTAATATTCTGCACCTCCTTGTATGCATAAAAATTGAGATTCCCTTCTGCTTTTAAGAGTTCCCTCTGTTTTATATGAAGGCTTTGAACATCTGCCTTATCAATTGAAATTTAAGAATTGTTAATCGAGCCTCTCCTGTAATTGCTTATAATCCTGTGGAGTGTCAATATCCAGAATTCGATCTCCGGCATCTAAAACAATAAGCGAAGATCTTTCTCGTGCCAGGATATTCTTTGCACCTTTGTCTTCTGCTAACAGGGACAGTTCCTTAAAATATTTCTTCGGAAAAACTGCCGGAACACCTGCCGATTTTGGATATTTTGTGGCAACTATTTTAGAAGGGTTTTCTTTATAAACTTCCAACAACTGGTTTAAGTAAGCTGAATCCATCAATGGCTGGTCCCCCAGCATTACTAAAACCGCTTCAAATTTTTTCTTATTCTGAAAGAAATATTTTATTCCCGTTGCTATTGAAGAACCCAGACCATTTCTCCAGTTTTCATTTATTAAAATTATAGCTGGAAAATGCTCAATTTTAGCCGTGATTCTATCTGAGTTTGCACCAAGAACTACAATTACCTCATCAGCAACAGAAGCAGTGGCCTGTTTTATTGCCTTTCCCAGCATGGTCTCCTCCCCTATCTGCAAAAGTTGCTTGGTATTTTCCATTCTTCTGGAAGCCCCTGCAGCAATAATAATAATTCCTGTTTTGCCCAAAATCAATTATGTATTTTACCCATTTTCTCCCTTAACGGAAATGCTTTTTTTCCTCTTATCACAGAAAGGATTTCTGAAAGCACCGAAATCGCGATTTCCTGCGGAGTTTCAGCACCTATGTCCAGGCCTGCAGGGCCATAAATTTTGTCCAGGAAAGCAGCATCGGTTTCTGGCTGATATTCTATAAAAGCATTGAATATTTTTTCCCGGCGTTTTGCCGCACCCAATAAACCTATATAAATAGCTTTACAGTCTTTCAGGCTAAGTAAAAATTTAAGATCTGTGGCGTAACTATGGTTCATGAGCATCACGGCAGTTTCATTGTCAATTTCCAATTGTTTAATTTCTTCAGGCTGTAAATGTAAAACCTCCTGCGACCCCGGGAAATTGGCTTTGGAGCGTGGATCTTTGGGCGAAGCGTTTACAATCACTTCCCATCCTAAAAGCGAAGCCGCTGAACATAATTGCACGGCATCATGCTCTGCCCCAATAATCAACATTCTGAATAATGCTTTCATTTCCTGTTGGAAAACCAGCAATTTTTGGCTGTTATCCCTTTTTGTTTTTTCTGAAAAGACCATTTGCATTCCGTCTGCAAAAACTATTGCCGAACCCATTCCAGGTGTCATGCCTTCCTCTTTCCTGAAAAGAGATTCTAAATAAAACGATTCTCTTTTGCCGAAGACGAAATGTAATTTTTTCTCAATCTCTCCTGAAACATAAAACGGTTCCAGTAAAATGTATAATATCCCTTCGCAGCCCAGCCTGTAGCGGCCATCGTAGGTCATAATTTTAGCTGTTCCATTTTTTAGAACATCCTGTGCCTGGAGTAAGACTTCTTTCTCTACACAGCCCCCGCTTACCGCGCCGGTCATTCTACCATTTTCTGCAATAAGCATGCGTACGCCGGGTTTTCTATAAGAAGATCCGTCCAGTGCCACCACCGTGGCAAGGACACTTTTTAAATTTTCTTCCTGATTTTTTAAACCGGCTTCAACAATTTTTTTGAATTCGTGGGTCATTTTAATAACTATATTTTACTAATCTTGAACCTTCTAATTAAGATTAAAAAGTAGGCCGGCTCCGCTCAGCCTGACAAACTGATAAAAATACTAAATTATATGATTCTTTGCGCAAGGGATAGCAGCGGCATCCTTTTGTGGCGCGTCAGCGCGGCAAAAGATACAGCGAATAGCCCGTGCCGTAGGCTGCGCCCAAAAAATTATACTTCTAACGCAGATATTTTTCCACAGGATTAATGGGCAAATCGCGGTACCGCACCCCTGTGGCATCAAAAACCGCGTTGGCAACTGCAGCGGCAGTGGGGCCCTGTGCGGCTTCCCCGGCTCCCAAAGGTTTTTCGTTAACCCGGTCTATCACCTCCACTTCCACTTCAGGAATTTCTTCAAACCTGAAGATAGGATATTTATGCCAGTCCACACTGGTAATATGTTTTTTATCAAACCGCACTTCCTCACGCAAAGCCCAGCTGGCAGCCTGTACCATTCCACCCTCGGTCTGGTTCTTTAGCCCATCGGGATTTATGGTTTCCCCGGAATCAATTACTCCCCACATCTTTTTTACGCGAACAATCCCCTTCTCATTTACTTTTACATGGGCGGCAACGGCAAAATAGGAAGCCGAATTCTTATAACGTGAAAAGGCATATCCCAATCCTTCATCTTCTCCTGTGACCACATCCTGTGTATGTTCTTTTATTTTCCTGAGACAGGTAATTGCGCGCTCATCATCAAGATGATTTATACGAAATGCCACGGGATCTTTGCCGGCCTTATGGGCCAGCTCGTCCATAAAGGATTCTATGCCAAATATATTACCATAAGCGCCCAGGCCTCTTAAAGCCGATTTTCTTAGCGGACCCTGGAAAATATGGGATTGGGTTTGTAAAGCACCTATAGAGTAATAGGGCGTGGAATTTCGTACTGCGCCACCTTTGAAACCTACTCCGGGGACGCCGTGGCCTTTATCCAGAAAGCGGGCGGGCAACAAGGTTTCCGGCTGTCCATTGGGGCGCGTACTGTGCCCGTCTGACCAGAAATCGTATTTCCAGCCCTGAATTTTCCCGCCGGAATCCAGCCCGGCCTGTAGTTCCATGATCATAGCTGTTCCATAGGGTTCCCAGCAATGTTCATCGTTACGCATCCACTGCAGCCTTACATGCCGCCCGGGAAAGTTTACTGCCATAAGCGCGGCTTCAGCAGCAACATCATCTGCACCGTTATGACCATAACAGCCGGAACCCGGAACTCCTTTAACATGAATGGATTCTGCGGGCATCCCCAAAAGGGACGCCAAAGTCTCCCGAAGCGGATACACGCCCTGGCTATGCGTCCAGACACTGAGTTTATCATTATCAAAAAAAGCCACCGCGCAGGAAGGCCCGTTGGCGGCATGCATAATATATGGCTTATAATACGAGGCGCTATGCTGAATGGGCGCTTCTTTTATGGCATTTTCCCAGTCCCCTTTTTCTTCTTCAACCTCTACATCTGCATCCAGGGTTTTAAGGTATTCTTTTAAAGGTACATCGGCAGGCAGTAATTCATCATCGTCCCATTTCGCACGGTTATTCAGCTCCCAGCTTACTTTTATCGCCTGAAATTCTTCTTCCGCAATAACCCCAACAAAACTCCCAATACGAACCATTTTTAAAAATCCGGGGAAATCTTCCAGGCCTTCTTTATCTAAAGCGGCCAGTTTGGAAGTGTAAGAACCTGGCCTTATAATTCGCGCATGTACCATATTGGGAAACTCAAGATCCTGCACGTACTCATGCTGCGCCCTAACCATTGCGGAAATATCTTTTCTCAATACCGGCTGGCCTACATATTTTCGCCTGGTTTTTCCATAAATTTCTGAAGGATCGCCTATTTCTTCATTTATTTGTTTTCCTTCAAGCAAGTCATAAAGTGTCATTTTATTGTTGCCGGCAGTAATTTTCCCATCTTCCAGGCTTATTTCAGAAACAGGCAGCTCCCATTTTTCTGAAGCCATTTTAATTAGTTTTTCCCTTGCTGCTGCAGCCGCTCTCCTGATAGCCATCGCACTGGTTTCTATGGAATGGCTGCCCGCGGTGTAGCCTTCATTGGCTGTAACTCCGGTTTCAGCTAAATTTACCTGCACCAGGTCAGGATGCGTATTTAATTCTTCTGCAGCCATTTGCGCCACGGCAATTCTTATTCCCTGCCCAAGTTCCATTTTCCCGGTAAGCACCATTACACTCCCGTCCTCCAACACCCGCAACCAGGCATTTATCCTGTCTGGCTGCCCGGAATTCTCTGTCGCCGATTCACTGCCAGCCGCATTACCACCTCCTTCACCACTTTCTTCTTTAGGGTTCATACAGGATGTGCCTAATATGCTAAAGCCAATACTTACATAGCCTAATTGTTTTATAAATTCCCTACGATTAGTTCCCATAATTCCTTTTTATGAAGTTGAAGCTTTTTTCACCGCCCTTATTACCCGGGGATGAACCCCGCAGCGGCAAATATTCCTATATAACGCAGCCTGTATTTCTTCATCTGAAGGATTGGAGTTTTCCTGAAGAAGCCCTACTGAGGCCATTACCAGTCCATTTAGACAATAACCACATTGCGCGGCCTGTTCTTCTACAAATGCCTGCTGTACTTTATGCAGGTTGCCATTATCATCTGCCAGGCCTTCCAGGGTGGTAATTTCCATATCGGTAGCATTTTCTACGGCTTTTAGGCAGGAGGGGTTTGCTTTGCCGTCATAAAGTACCATACAGGCGCCACACTGCGATAATCCGCAGCCAAATTTAGGGCCTTTTAATCCCAGGTTATTTCTTAGCACGTAAAGTAAAGGAGTGGCCGGGTCTACATTAACCTCATGCTCTTTGCCGTTTACTTTTAAAATGATTTTCTTTTTCATAAAATTAGATTTGTTCTGCTTCGGCGGTATTTAATCCCATTGCTTTATCCAGGGTAATGGGCAGTTCCCGTACACGCCTTCCGGTGGCGTGATAAACCGCGTTTGCTATGGCAGCGGCCACTCCCACAAGTCCTATTTCACCTATTCCCTTTGCACCAACCGAACTTACAATATGATCTTCTTCTTCAACAAAAATAATATCGATATCGGGCATATCTGCGTTTACGGCAATATGGTATTCTGCCAGGTCATGATTTATAAAACGTCCAAAATTATGATCCATAAAACTATCTTCTTCCAGGGCCATAGAGATTCCCCAAACCACTCCGCCCAGAATTTGGCTATGCGCGGTTTTATGATTAAGGATTTTCCCACCATCTATTGCACTTACTATTTTTGTTACTTTTACCGTACCTAAATCTTCGTCTACCTTAACTTCAGCAAAAACAGCAGAGTGCGTATTGCGCCCGTACCTGCTTTGTTTTAACATATTGGGGATAAGCGCATACTTTTTCTTGATCTCATCCAGTTGCCTTTTTTTCATCACTTCGGAAATTTCGATATAAATTGAAGCATCTTTCCTGCTGGAAATTTTTCCGTCTGCAAACAGGACGTCTTCAATTTTGGCATCTTTAAAGGGGGAATTTTTAATTTTTCCGGCCTCTTTTAATAGTTTTTTAGCGACTTTCAGACATACCGATTTTACTGCTGATCCTACCGAAGCTGCCGTGGCAGATCCTCCTTCTATTAAGGCGAATGGCAGGGAGGAATCTCCAAGTTTAGCCGTTACATCTTCAAAGGGCAAGCCTAAAGTTTCGGCCGCAATCTGGGCCATAATCGTATAAGTCCCGGTTCCAATATCAGCCGTAGCGCTGCTTACCTCCAGTTTCCCGTCTGCGGTGAGAATTGCTTTTGCCCGGGCAGGCATTTGCAGCGCGTCCCAGATTCCCGTTGCCATTCCCCAGCCAACGAGCTGATGGCCCTCTTTCATAGATCCCGGTTCAGGATTGCGTTTTTCCCATCCAAATTTTTCTGCGCCCTGCTGGTAACATTCCCTAAGGGTTTTACTCGAAAAAGGCTTTCCCTTGCTCTTATCTTCTTCAGTATAATTTTTTAGCCGAAGTTCCAGCGGGTCCATTTTAAGCTTATAAGCCAGTTCATCCATGGCCGATTCCAACGCATAAACTCCGGTAGCCCCACCCGGAGCACGCATGTCCAGGGGTGTATACATATCCAGCGGCACCACGCGGTATTTCTCTTCAACATTTTCACATTTATATAATTTTGCCGACCAGTTTACCACATTCTCGATATATTTCTCGAACTGCGAAGTTTCTGAAAAAGCCGAATGATGTATGGCCTTTAAAGTGCCATCTGCCGAAGCGCCAATTTTCAGGTTCTGAATAGTAATAGGACGGTGGCCGAAAGAAAACATCTGGGGCCTCGTAAGTTCTACTTTTACTGATTTTTTTAGCTGGGTGGCCGCCAAAGTAGCCATAAACAACTGGTACTGCGGGCGCAATGCCGAGCCAAACGCACCTCCCACATAAGGTGAAAGTACCCTGATCTTCTTTTTTGAAATTCCAAAAACCATGGAGACATAATGCCTGCTGTTCAGGACCCCCTGGGTTTTATCATAAATGGTCAAATTACCGTCTTCCCCATAAATTACCGTGGAAGCGTGCATTTCCATAGGATTATGATGCTCGGCACCATGAAAATATTCCAGGTCTATTTTAACTTCGGCTTTTTCAAAAGCATCTTCAAAGTCCCCAACAGAGGTGGGATTTTCAAACCCAGCCCTAAGGCCTTTTCCTTTTTCGCTTTGGTCAAGGCTGTCAACAAGTTTGGTATTATGGCCATCTACATCGTAGCCTATGTCAATAAGATGGGACGCGTATTTTGCCAATTCAAGGGTTTCAGCAACTACCAGCGCCACAGGCTGCATGTTAAACTGGATTTTATCACTATGCAGCGGCCGGAAAGGATCTCCGGGAGGCGCATCCATATCTTTGTAGCTTAAGTCCATCCACGCAAGGCTGGGAGTGTTTTCGTGGGTAAATACTTCCACCACGCCATCAAGTTCCAGGGCTTTAGAGGCATCTATAACTTTAATTCTGCCTTTTGCTATCGCGCTGGAAACCACCACTCCATGCAATAAACCGGGTTCATGAAATTCCGCGGCATATTTGGCCTTTCCCGCTACTTTATCCCTTCCATCTACCCGGTTCTTTGGTTTTCCTATATAATCTGTTGCCATATTAGTCTATTTTAGCAGCCTGCATCAATGCCCGAACAATGGATCTTTTGGCCAGTTCAATTTTAAATTTGTTATACGTGTAGCCTTTAGCTTCTTTCAGGATTTCATCTGCTACTTTCTGAAAGTTCTCCATTGTTGCCGCTTTATTCTGAAGTAGCGCCTCGGCTTTTTTATCTCTCCAGGGTTTGTGTGCCACTCCTCCCAATGCGATCCTTGCTTCTTCAATTTTTTCATTATTCATCTGAAGCCCAACAGCTACTGAGACTAGAGCAAAAGCATAAGAAGCACGGTCGCGATTTTTGAGATAAGCAAAATTTTCAGCAAAACCTTCCGGCGGCAAGTCTATGGAAGTAATGATTTCGTCTGCCAACAAATTGGTGTCCTTTTCCGGTTCATCACCCGGCAGCCGGTGAAAATTGTCAAAAGGAATTGCTCTTTTGGCTTCCGGCCCTTCTACCTGTACTACAGCCCCCAGGGCGGCAAGCGCCACACACATATCTGAAGGATGCACGGCAATACATTTTTCACTTGCCCCTAAAATAGCATGCATGCGATTGTAGCCGTTTATTGCAGAACAGCCGCTTCCCGGTTCCCGCTTATTACACGGGGTGGTGGTATCGTAAAAATAGTAGCAGCGGGTGCGTTGTAATAAATTCCCACCATCTGTGGCTTTGTTCCTAAGCTGGGGGGAAGCCCCGGCCAGGATGGCGTGGGAAAGTATTGGATATTTTTTATGCACTTCTTCGTGATACGCAGTATCTGCATTGGTTACCAAAGCTCCCAGGCGCAGGCCTCCCTCCCCGGTTTCTTCAATTTTATTTAATCCCAGGCCGGTAATATCAATAATATTTCTGGGTTGCATCACATCAATTTTCATTAAATCCAGCAGATTAGTGCCGCCGGCAATGAATTTAGCCTGCTCATTTGTGGAAATGTCACTTACTGCCGAGTCTACATCTTCAGCTTTTATAAATTTGAATGGTCTCATTTGTTGTTCCTTTCCAGTGCTTCCTGCACCACTTTCGTTATGTTATTATAGGCCCCGCAACGGCAAATATTGCCACTCATTAAATCCCTTATTTCATCCAGCGTGCTGGCTTTACCCTCATTAATCAACCCAATGGCAGAGCAAATCTGGCCAGGCGTGCAATACCCGCACTGGAACGCGTCATGTTCCATAAAAGCCTCCTGCACAGGATGAAGCTGGTCTCCTTTGGCTATACCTTCAATAGTAGTGATTTCAGCACCATCATGCATTACTGCCAGGCTCAGGCAGGAATTGATTCTGGTGCCGTTCAGTAAGATCGTGCAGGCACCGCACTGGCCATGATCGCAGCCTTTTTTGGTGCCGGTAAGATGTAAATGTTCCCGCAGAAGATCTAAAATTGAAGTCCAGGCTTCAACTTCTAATTCCTGCTCCACACCATTGATGTTAAGCGAGATCTTTTTCTTTTCTATAGATAAAGGACCGTGCTGCCCCGGGCTGAAATTTTCTTTCATAATACTGCTTTTTAGGATTTTAAGTTCTTTCAGATCTAATTTCCATCTTCCCCGTAGAAGCCTGTCTATAAAAACCGACTGAAAGGCAATGCTTTAAAATTTACATTAAATAAGAACAACATGAAGAAGCACGGCCAAGTTTTAAAATATATTTAACAGGCAAAACAGCTTCGGCCGGTTCAGCTTAAAAAGCATGATATTGTTTCCTAATCATTCTTTTTGAAGTTTATTATCTCTAATTTTATCCGAAATTTTAAATTTTCACCTAATTGAAACCTGCTCCTTTGAAGTTATTTCCGGCTATAGTTTTAAAAAAAGTTATGTTAGCCTTTCTCATAGGATTCTTCTTCAGCTGTAACATAGAAAACAAAGCTGAATTGAGAATTGCCACCGCGGCCAATATGCAATTTGCCATGAAAGACCTGGTACAGGAGTTTATGCAAAAAACAGGTGTTCCCTGTGAAATAATAGTGAGTTCTTCTGGTAAATTAACGGCCCAGATAAAAGCAGGCGCACCTTATAATATTTTTGTGGCCGCTAATATGAAGTATCCAAACGATCTTTATAATTCCGGAATCGCAAAGCAAAAACCTGAAATTTATGCTTTTGGAAGCCTCGTTCTATGGACTTTGAAAGACAGTTTAACCCCTTCAGTAGAAATATTGCAGGACCAGAGGCTTAAACATATTGCGGTGGCGAATCCCAAAACAGCTCCATACGGTACAGCGGCGATTGCTTTTTTAAAAAACAAAGGCCTTTATAAAGAGGTGAAGCCAAAACTGGTATTTGGAGAAAGTATTTCTTCAGTAAACCAGTTTATATTTTCTGAATCTGCTGATATTGGTTTTACCGCACAATCTGTGGTTTTATCCCCAAAAATGAAAGGAAAAGGTGCGTGGATTAAGCTGGACCCAAAAAGTTATCCTTCAATTGAACAGGGAGTGGTACTACTTCCGCAGAAAGATGAAAAAAAAGCTAAAAATGCTGCGGAATTTTATAAATTCCTTTTTTCCCCTGAAGCGCAACAAATTCTTCAGGATTATGGTTACCAACCCGTAAAATGAACAAATTAAAAGGCGAAATATCGGCTATTGAAAGCAGCGGCAGTTTATCTATGCTGGACATTTTAGTAAAAGGAATACATTTAAAAGTGATTGTAGTGGAAACTCCTGAAACCGCTTCTTACCTGAAGACGGGAAAAAAGATGAACCTGCTTTTTAAAGAAACAGAGGTGGTTTTGTCTAAAAACCCGGCTCTTTCCATAAGCATAGAAAATAGTATAAAAGGTACTGTAACCGCAATTACAAAAGAAAAACTTTTAAGCAAGGTTGAATTAGCGAGCCCTCAGGGAAATATTTCAGCTGTTGTTTCTACAGAAAAGTTGGTGGAAATGCAGTTAAAGGAAAACGCTGAAGTTTTGGTAATGCTAAAGTCTAACGAAATAATGCTTTCAGAATAATGGAATGGGGCCCGCTACTTCTTACCTTAAAACTTGCGATTTTAAGCACCTTTTTTCTGGTTATCCTGGGAATTCCTTTAGCTTACTGGCTGGCTTATACCAAAACCAAAATAAAACCGGTGGCCGAAGCGGTGATAAGCATGCCGCTTATTCTACCGCCTACCGTACTGGGGTTTTACCTTCTTCTGGCTTTTGGAAATTCCGGTTTTTTAGGAAACTGGTTAAATGAGGTATTAGGTATACAACTCGCATTTTCTTTTACCGGGCTGGTGGTGGCTTCCGTAATTTACAGTCTGCCCTTTATGGTACAGCCCATACAGTCTGGATTTTCCAACCTGCCTGATAATTTAAGGGAAGCTTCCTACAGCCTGGGTAAATCCAAATTCACGACTTTTTCTAAAGTACTTTTACCCAATATTAAAACCTCTTTGCTTACCGGGATGGTGCTTACTTTTGCCCATACCATAGGGGAATTTGGTGTTGTTTTAATGATTGGCGGGAATATTCCCGGGGAAACCCGTGTGGCTTCCATAGCCATTTATGATGAAGTAGAAGCGCTAAATTATGCTTCCGCTAACCGGCTTTCACTGGTTCTTTTTGTTCTTTGTTTTGCAATTTTACTGCTTGTGTACCTCATCAATAACGGAAAAAGATTTTGGAGATGATTTTGTGTAAATTTCAGAAAAAACTAAAGGGTGCATCAGGAGAAATGCTGCTGGACGTGAAATTCAGTCTAAAGAAAGGCTCTTTTACCGTTATATACGGCGAATCCGGGGCGGGAAAAACAACTTTGTTACGAATGATGGCAGGATTAATTTCCCCTGATAAAGGAAACATGAAAGTTGATGAAAAGGTATGGCTGGATACTCCTCGTAAATTTGAACTGGAACCGCAAAAGCGGAATACAGGAATGGTTTTTCAGGACTACGCGTTGTTTCCCAATATGACGGTGGAAGAAAACCTGAAATTTGCATCGGGCAGTAAAAATAACAAATCCCACCTGGAAGAACTCATTTCCATAACCCAACTTAATGCCTTAAGAAACAGGAAGCCTTCTACCCTTTCCGGGGGACAGCAGCAACGGGTGGCGCTGGCAAGGGCGCTGGTAAGAAAACCTGGGATTCTTCTTTTGGACGAACCGCTTTCTGCCCTGGACCATAGCATTCGTGGGAAACTGCAGGATTACATTCTAAGAGTCCACAAAAAATTTAACCTTACTACCGTGCTCGTTAGCCATGAGCCGGGAGAGATTATTAAAATGGCAGATCATGTGTTGGTTCTTGAAAATGGTACGATTACCAAAGAAGATAAACCTACGGCTATTTTTACAAAAAACAAACTCAGCGGGAAATTCCAGTTTACCGGTGAAGTTCTGGAAGTAAAACCCGAAGGTGTGGTTACCATTTTGAGCATCCTGATAGGCAGAAATGTGATAAAAGTGATTTGTATGGAAGAGGAAGTAAAAACTATTAAGGCAGGCGACCAGGTATTAGTGGCCTCAAAGGCATTTAACCCCGTGGTGCAGAAAATCTGATGCATGTAGAATTCTCTGTTGTATGGTGAACTTTTTGTATATTTACGAAAATAGCTGCGGTATGAAAACGGTAAAACTTCAGGTACCGGACCATCTGGATTTAGAAGAATATGAATTCTTAATGATCCTGGCCTCAAAACTTTATGAAGATTCAAAACTTAGCCTTGGAGAAGCGGCTACAATGGTAGGAGTTTCTAAACCTACTTTTATTGAACTCCTGAATAAATATAAAATCTCTCTTTTCAGCAGGGCTATAGAAGATTTACATTCTGACATTTCTAATGCATAGAATTGTAATCCCTGATACCAGTACACTTATTGTTTTTTCCAAAATCGGCCGTTTAGAATTATTAAATTCTATTTATGGCAAACTTACCACCACGCCTCAAATTGCCGAAGAATTTAAAGAACCCCTACCAGAATGGATACTTATTCAAGAAGTTACAGATAAGAAAAATCTGGAAATTCTTCTAACCCAAATAGATCCTGGTGAAGCCAGCGCAATAGCCCTGGCAAAAGAAAGCAGCGATGTCCTTTTATTAATGGATGATTTAAAAGCAAGAAAACTGGCCAGGCAATTAAATTTAAAAATAACCGGCGCATTAGGTATTATCTATAAGGCAAAACAGCTTCAAAAAATCGACCGGGTTAAACCGGTAATCGAAGAAATATTTAAAACTAATTTTCACATCTCAGCCCATATTGTAGATGAGATTCTGAAATTAAATAATGAACTTTAGGTTTATCCGTAATTTGCCCATTCCAAATAATGTAATATGATCAATCAAAAGGAAGCTTTTCAAAAAGTAATGGAAACCGTAAAAGATTTTGGGAATGAAATAATCCCAATTCTTGAAGCTCCCGGAAGAATTTTAGCTGAAGATATTAAAGCCGACCGGGATTTTCCGCCTTTTGACCGTGTTACCAAAGATGGGTATG
Organism: Autumnicola aciditolerans; assembly: GCF_041679265.1. Classification (NCBI taxonomy): domain Bacteria; kingdom Pseudomonadati; phylum Bacteroidota; class Flavobacteriia; order Flavobacteriales; family Flavobacteriaceae; genus Autumnicola; species Autumnicola aciditolerans. The sequence goes on along the minus strand of NZ_JBGFSM010000008.1, from coordinate 236,245 downwards.
CTGTTAACTCCAAAGCGCTGAACGAAGGAATAATGACTTTTGAAATAGAAAGCCTTTGCCCTGCGGGTTCCCTTGGGGGAAAACTTGAAAATTACAAGAATTGTATAGAGGTAATGACTGGGGCAGTTTTACCTGAAGGAACAGACACCATCATTATGTATGAGCATACGCAGCTTAAGGATGGAAAAATGCATATTGAAGTGCCGCCTGAAAAGGGCCAGAATATTCATTCCAAAGGAGGTGATATTTGTGCCGGCGAGACCATTCTCAAGAAAAATAGAAGAATTACCGGCAAAGAAATGGGCGTCTTGGCCGCTGTGGGAAAAGCACGCGTTCTGGTGAAAAAATTGCCGAAAATATGCCTAATTTCCACCGGGGATGAACTGGTAAGTATCGAGGAACAGCCTTTGCCCCATCAAATAAGGAACTCCAACGGGATGAGCCTTTACGGCGCCCTTTCCTCGGAAAATATCTTTCCGGAATTTCTACATTTAAAAGATGAGAAGGAAGAAATAAGAAAGAAATTAAAAACTGCTTTAGAAGAAAATGATGTCCTGCTCTTAAGCGGAGGAGTTTCCAGAGGAAAATTTGACTTTCTCCCTGAAATTATGGAAGAACTTAAAGTGGAAAAGATCTTTCACAGGGTGGCCCAGCAGCCGGGAAAACCACTTTGGTTTGGAGTGCAAACTAAAATAAACACAGGTGTTTTTTCCTTTCCGGGAAATCCTGTGTCCACTTTTGTAAACTTTCATGTTTATTTTAAGCCATGGTTACAAAAATGCCTGAAGGAAAAAATTAGAGAACATAAGGTCCTTCTTAAAAACGAATTTGAAAATAAAGGAGATCTTACCAGGTTTTTACTGGTCACTATTACTCCAGAAGAAGGGAAACTTACAGCCAGCCTCATTGGTGGCAACGGTTCCGGTGACATGGTTAGCCTTACCCTGGCAGACGGGATAATAATTGTCCCGCCAAAAGAAGTGGTTTCAAAAGGAAAAGCTGTAACCTATATTTCTTTTTAAAATGAAAATTAAAAAAAATGGTAACCTCACGAAAATTTAAAGCTACCTCATAATTATACTTTCAATGTGTTGTATTTAGAAAATTTAATAGTTAAAATTTGCACTTCACAGGCATCCGTATTTTATCTTTAAAAATCAAATTTTTGATCCGTTTTAAATAATTCTGTCTTCTCCCTTAAAGTATACAGAAATGAAATTAATTCCCTTAACATTCTTGGTTCAAACATTGTTTGAACATAATTTTTCTTTCCGTTGTGATACAGCTCAATAGTTTTCACGGCTCCGTCACAACATAAAATTTCATTCGAAATATTTAAAGTTTCAATTTTTGATTTTATAATTAGGTCAATTAATTCTGAGAAGACCCTGTCATTCAATTTGCCATAGTAGTTTCCAGATTTGTCTTCATCAATCTGCATTCCCATTCCATCTTTATAATCCTGTGTTTTCAGCTCTATTTCTTTATTGGCCTTTATTTTAAGTTTAATCACGGGGCAAGATCCAAAGCATGAAGAAGCTGTAAAGATTAGTCTTTCAAAATTAAAATCGTCATTTCTTATAAAATTTTGATTTACAAACTTTATTGGCTTATCAGTATTAAAAAACTTTACTGAAGCTTTGGAAACTGGTGCTACCAATAATATTGAATCTGTAAGCTGCAATATTTTAAGGTTGTAGGGAATTATATGCAGTTTTTCATAATTCTCACTGGAAGAATAATATTTATCTTGAAAACTCAAAGTGTCATCTAAGATCTCAAGATAAAATTCTTCGTTTCTTAATGCCGCATTTGTAATGGTCTGTTTTTGGACCTCATCACTTGCTGATATGGCAATCATTTCATTTTTATTGGAAATCCAGTTGCCAACAAGATCTTTCTTTTGGCCAAATGCAAAGTTTGATATCGTTAGAAACAGGAATACGAGCTTTTTCAATAGAAATGGTCTTTTTAATTCTGAAATCTACTAACATCAAAAACAAGTGCAGGTAAAAAAAGATGATCTTTATTTTCTTTTAAATCGGCTGTATTTTGCCATCAAAAATTTCACGTAAAAAACCTGCAAGGTTTTTTAAAACTTGCAGGGATTAGGACAATCCATTCTTAAACTTCTACATCTCATTAATTTTAAAGCACCTTATCCAGAGTGATAGGCAGTTCCCTTACCCGTTTTCCGGTGGCGTTATAAACTGCATTGGAAATTGCAGAAGCTACTCCAACAATACCTATTTCACCTAAGCCTTTAGCACCTAACGGATTTACAATATCATCCTGTTCTTCCACAAAAATCACGTCTATTTCTTTTACATCGGCCTGCACGGCAACGTGATATTCGGCTAAATTGGCGTTCATAATCCGGCCGTTGCGGCTGTCCATCATTCCTTCTTCTTCCAGCGCCATGCCAATCCCCCAGGTAACGCCACCAATGATCTGGCTTTCTGCCGTTTTAGGATTTATAATTCTCCCTCCCGCAATGGCATTAACCACCCGGGGAACACTAATCATCCCGGTATCTTTATCTACATGCACCTCTACCATTACACAGGAATGCGTATAACAGGAATAATTGCTACGGCTGTCTTCCGGCTGCGAATTTACCTGTACTTCAAGAGATTTTTTTGCTGCAGCTTTAATAACTTCAGCGTAAGATATTGCCTTACCATTCCCCAGGCTTATTTCACCATTTCCGAATGTGGCATCTTCAAAAAGCTTGCTTTCAAAGAGCTGCGGATGCGTTTGTACAGCAAGTTCAAATATTTTTTGCTGCAGGGCCGTACATACCATTTTTACTGCAGATCCTACCGAAGAAGCCGTCCAGGAGCCTCCTTCTATAGGCGCATCAGGAAGAGTTGAATCTCCAAGCTTAAATTCGACATTTTCCATAGAAATACCCAGCATTTCTGCGGCAATCTGGGACATAATGGTATAAGTTCCTGTACCAATATCGGCTGTACCCGAACTTACCGTAAGCTTTCCTTCGGCAGTAAGGATTGCTTTTGCTGAAGATGCCTTTTGCATGGCTTCCCATACTCCCGAAGCCATTCCATAGCCAACCATCTGATTTCCCTGCTGATTACTTCCCGGCTCTGCTTTTCTTTTATGCCAGCCAAATTTTTCCGCTGCTCTTTGATAACAGGCTTTTAGCTCCTTGCTGGAAAAAGGCTTATCTTCATTCTGATCTTTTTCCGCATAGTTAATAATCCGCAACTCCAGCGGATCTATACCGGCTTCAATCGCCAGTTCATCCATGGCACATTCCAGCGCATACATTCCTGTACTTCCACCCGGAGCACGCATATCCAGCGGGGTATAAACATCTACCGGTACTAATTGATAATCCAGCTCTACATTTTCACACTGGTACATGAGTCCGGACCAGTCTACCACAGTTTCATTAAATTTCTCGAACCTGGAGGTTTCTGCAAATGCCGTATGCCTTATAGAGGTTAGTTTTCCATTTTTATCTGCGGAAAGTTTTAGCCGTTGCAGGCAGGCAGGCCTGTGACCAAAACTGAACATCTGCGTTCTCGTCATTACCACTTTTACCGGAAGTTTGAGCGCTTTGGAAGCCATGGCAGCAAAAAACAGCTGGTACTGCGGCCTTAAACCGGAACCAAAAGCCCCACCAATAAAAGGAGAAATTACCCTTACCTTTTCTTTATCAAGATTAAATACTCCTGAAATATACTTCTGGCTACTGCCTACCCCCTGAATTTTATCATAAACAGTGAAGCTTCCCTCCTCCTCGTTCCATGATGCAACCGAGGCAAAAGGTTCCATGGGATTATGGTATTCCCGCGGCTGATAATATTCAGCTTCAATCTTTACGGTTGAAGAATCATAAGCATCTGCAGCGTTTCCCCGGGGCTCCGGAGGTTCCGGGACATCTTCATGGGTGGCGTTATCAAGATTCTGGCGAATATCAACTTCGCAAACTTCTTCATTGTCATATTCAATTTCTACAAGCCCGGCAGCAAAAGCCGCGGTTTCAAAAGTATCGGCCACCACCAGCGCAATCGGCTGGCCATTATAAAGAATATCTTCGTTATATAAAGGCCGGAACGGGCTTCCCGGGGGGGCTAGCGGATCTGAATAATCGGAGTTTATTTTAACTTCTACTGGGACATTCTCATGAGTAAATATTTCCCGCACTCCTGGAACCTGAAGGGCTTTCTCTTTTTTTACAGCAGTTATTTTGCCTTTTGGTATCGTGCTGTTAATCACATACCCATGCACCAGGTCTGCCGGATTAAATTCGGCAATATACGGTGCCTGCCCGGTTACTTTTTTTATGCCATCAACCCTTCTGGTAGATTTTCCAATATAGTTTGTATCTGCTATCATTTTACTTTTCAATTGCTTCGGTTAGTGCTCTTACAATGGTCTTTTTAGCCAGTTCTATCTTAAAATCATTATCTCCATGGCCGGTAGCGCCTTCCATGAGTTCTTCCGCAAGAGATTCAAAATTCCTGGGGCTGGCTGGTTTTCCGTAGAAATTTTTCTCCACCTCCGGCTTTCTCCAGGGTTTATGGGCCACTCCTCCCAGAGCAACACGAATATCTTTTATATTGTCTCCTTCCAGTTCTACTGCGGCAGCTACAGAAACCAGCGCAAACGCATAAGAAGGCCTGTCGCGGACTTTTAAATAGGCATAATTTTCAGCAAAACCCTTTTGCGGCAGCTCTATTCCCGTTATCAATTCTCCTTTTTTAAGATTTGTTTCAATTTGCGGGGTATCACCCGGTAAGCGATGAAATTCAAGAATTGGAATTTTACGGTCCTCTTCCCTGCCGGCCACTTTAATCGTTGCATCCAGGGCGGCCAGTGCCACCGCCATATCTGAAGGATGGGTGGCAATACAATGCTCGCTTTCCCCTAAAATGGCATGGATACGGTTAAAACCTTCTAAAGCAGCACAACCGCTCCCGGGTTCGCGTTTATTACAGGGAGTGGAAGTATCATAAAAATAATAGCAGCGGGTTCGCTGCAAAAGATTGCCGCCATTTGTGGCCATGTTGCGCAGTTGCGCTGAAGCCGCAGAGAGCATGGCTTTAGATAACAAAGGATATCTTTTTGTAACCTCCTCATGATAAGCGGTATCTGCATTGGTAGCCGTAGCGCCCAAAAGCAATCCTCCATCTGCCGTAGCTTCAATTTTGGAAAGATCCAGACGGTTAATATCTATAAGATGATCTGGGTTTTCCACCCGGTACTTCATAAGGTCCAAAAGGTTTGTCCCTCCACCTATAAAATTTACCTTCTGCTCCTGGTTAAATGCCTTGTCAACTGCTGATTCTATGTTTTCTGCCCGACTAAAAGAAATATTGTTCATATTTAAAATTTTATAGTGAAGATGTTCCTTCGGTTCCTTTTTCCAGCATTTCTTCCACCGCTTTATAAATATTGGCATAGGCGCCGCACCGGCATATATTGCCGCTCATAAGGTCCCGTATTTCTTCAGGGTTGCTGCCTTTTTTCATATTCAGCAGGCCTACTGTAGAACAAATCTGGCCGGGGGTGCAATAGCCGCACTGGAAAGCGTCATGTTCAATAAAAGCCTCCTGTACGGGATGTAAATTATCACCGTTGGCAAGCCCTTCTATGGTAGTTATTTCTTTATCAGTTTGCATTGCAGCCAGTGTAAGGCATGAATTTATATGTTTCCCGTTTACAAGAACAGTACAGGCGCCGCACTGGCCATGGTCACAACCTTTTTTAGTGCCGGTTAACTGCAGGTGTTCACGAAGCGCATCAAGCAGCGTGGTCCACGGAGAAATTTGCAATGTTATGTCTCTTCCGTTAATATTAAGTTCTACGGAAGTCTTTTCAGGATGTTTTGATAATTCCATTTTTACAGGTTTGGTTAGTCTGAAGAAACCATCTAATCTAAAATTTGATGATTTAACTTCTGAAGTTAAGAATTATTCCTGCTTTGAAAATGGATTAGTAGTACCTTAATATTTTTTTATGATTCGTAGAATGAAAATGCTCTTATCATGAATTGTATAAAATCAGCCTTAATTTTTCTTTTTGCTCAGCTTTTTTACCAGCTCCTCTTTGTCCATTTTAGAGCGGCCGCTAATACCTTCCTTCCTGCCCATATCATAAAGCTCCTCTTTATTTTTTTCACGCAGCCCTTCCTTATTATCAGAATATTGTTTTTCACTGCCTTTGTTGCCTTTGCCTTTTACATGCTCCAGGATTTTTTCTTTTGAAAGTTTTTTGCTCTCCCTAATCAGCTTTTTTTGTGTATCGCTTTTTGTGGGGAGGCCTTCAGGCAGGATAAGTTCACGAAATTTATTCCCGTCTTCCATAAACAAGTGCCTCATATCCTGAAACTCCGGGTCATCCTGAAAATCGGCATAATAATATTTCCCTTTGGAAAGGCTGGATTGTTTCTTATGATCTTCATCTGAAAGTACGATCACATCTCCTTTTTGCCCTTCCACCAGGGCATAAAAATCTTTATCGTCTAGGTTCAAAATTTGATTGCCGTGTGTTGTCCTGAACAATTCATGTTTTCCCTCTTTTTTTAATTTTCCTCTCATCAACTAAGATTTTATTAAACTAATTCTAAAAAATACGGGGAGATTTCCGGGTTTTCCGGTACATATAAATTTTAAAAATTTCAGGAGCAGCGAAAATATTAGGTTTAAAAATTTTCACAACAATCGCCGGAACAGGAAAGGCTCTTACTCCTGGCATTTTCAAAAGCTTCTTTTCCTTCCTTCCACGCATACCAGGCGATTCCTAGGCTGCCTATTGCATCTATATAGGGAATTTGCCAAATTTGATAAACCAGGCTTGAAAACAGTAATATAAAAGACAAATAAAAACAGGTTTTAGTACATTTTGCATCTGAAATTATAGGATCACTATCCAACTTTTTTCCGACTTTCATTTTTTCAACATAAAGAAAATACATGGTGAGGATAGAGATTCCGGCCACAATAATTCCGGCAAGCGTAGTTTCTGGTTGAGAGCGGTTAAATATAGAAATCCCTGCTCCCACCAGGAGCCCAGCCACCAAAATATAAAAAGCGGTACCGGTAATCTTTAGGGCGGTTACTTCAAATTTGTCCCGCTCCATAATACTACTCCTTTTCATACGGTAAATCATGTGGGCTATTCCAATCCCGGAAATCACTTCCACAAAGCTGTCCAGGCCAAACCCGAAGAGTGCAAGCGTCTCGTCACTGGCTCCAAAAAAGGTGGAAATAACTCCTTCAGCTATATTGTAGGCAATAGTAATCGCGCTCAATACCATTGCATAATGCAGTGCCTTTTGAGGTTTTACCGGGGTGCCTGACGCTATTCTTCCCTGTTTTTCCATCATTCTTAAAGCTTTTTATTAATGCTCTTTTAAATCCTGATAAGGTTTATATTCTCTATCCCCAAATTCTTTTTCGATTTGAAGGGTGGTATGGCTTATCTCAAATTTATCATGCAATTGTTCCCGGATATTATAGATGAACTGGTCCTCATGCCCATCAGGAACCACAAGATGGGCAGAAAGTGCCGTCTCTGTGGTACTCATAGCCCAAATGTGCAAATCGTGGACTTCTTCTACCCCCTTGATATTTTCCAGGAAGTTCTGCACCTCATCAAAATCGATATTTTTAGGCACCGCATCAATCGCGATTTTTACAGAGTCCCTCAACAATCCCCAGGCACTGTATAATATTACAATTACAATTACCAGGCTTAATGCAGGATCAATCCAGGTTAAACCGGTATGCTTAATTGCCAGTCCGCCCAGCAGCACGCCTAAGGTCACTCCTGCGTCTGCAGCCATATGCAGGAATGCGCCACGTATGTTTAAATCGCCTTTCTGGCCTTTCCAAAACAGGAATGCCGTTGCCGTGTTTACCACCAGCCCAATAGCGGCCACGATCATCACCAGGTTTCCGGAAATCTCTGCCGGGCTCTGAAACTTGCGAACAGCATCCCAGGCGATGAGGCCTGCGGCTGCAATAATAATTAACCCATTGATCATGGAGGCCAGAATAGTTGTTTTCCGTAAGCCGTAGGTATATCTTTTAGATGGCCTTTTTGTGGCTATTTTAATTGCGGCCCAGGCTAAAATAAGGCTAAAGACATCGCTGGCATTATGCCCTGCATCTGCCAGCAGTGCAGAAGAATTTGCCAAAAATCCGTAATAAAGTTCTACCACCACGTAAATGGTGTTCAAGGCTATGCCTATTCCAAAAGCCTTTCCATGGTGCTGTGAACCGTGGGAATGATCGTGTGCCATAATTAATTAAATTAATCCATTCTTAATTCCATCTTTTTGTAGCGCTATAAACATTTTCTCCGTAAGCTATTGAAATTCAGGGGTATTCTGCTGCCCTTTTCTCCCAATTCTTTTCATTTATACAATACATTCTTCTATAATTGTAAAATATGGAACGAATCCGGCGTAATCCCCGGCAGCATTTAAAGGTGGTAAGATATAAACTGAAAGCTTGCACAGGAAGTGCATTTATTTTTAGCTGCAATTATCACATATTCCTTTTAATACCAGATTGGCATCTTCGGCAATATAGCCTTTGGGCAGGTTGATATGCGGAATTTTATGCTCGGTTAAACATACCGTCTCACCGCAACTGGTACAATAAAAATGAATATGAAGGTCCTGGTCTATTTCGCAATTGCAGCCTGGTTCGCACAAGGCATATTTCGGTGTACCAGTGCCGTCATCAATCTGGTGCGCAACCCCATTATCTTCAAAGGTCTTGATGGTCCTGTATAGGGTGGTGCGTTCTGCTTTTATAAAGGCATTTTCAATTTCCGTCAGGGCCACAGCGCGCTTCGTTTTTCTCATAAATTTATAAATGAGGATACGCATGGCTGTTGGGCGCACATTATGTTTGTTTAAAAGTGTTTCAATATCTTCCATTCAAAATAGCTCTGTTTTATTTTTCTTTAATGGCTCTGCAATACTGCTACGGAAAAACCTTTTACATGGTAAAGATAAATGATGTCCCGGAGCAGGTTTTTCTATTTTCAAGAAAAATTATTACCATTTTCCCTTTCGTTCAGATCAATGCCCGTGTTCAGCTTCCCCCTTTTTCATTTCTGAAATGAGATAATAGGCTTTGTTAAGTACCACTTTTTCGCCAGGAGGCAATGCTGTGAGCAATTTAATCTCTACCCAGCCATCATCTTCCTGCCCTGTTACTACTTTTACCGGGCTTAATGACCACATTTCCCCACCAGCCTCCGTCACTCTTTTAGCGGTGAAAATGTAGGGTTCTCCATCTTCGGTTATAACCGCTTCTTCGGGAAGTGCAAACACCTTTTCTTCAGATGAGGCTATTTTAGCCCTAAGGTACATCCCCGGCAAAAGTGTGCCCTGCTTGTTTTCTATTTCAGCGTGAACGTGCACTGCTCTGGGATTTTCTTCAAAAGTCTTGCCTATGGAATAAATTTTAGCGATTAGGCTGGTTTCGGGCAGCGATTCAATTTTTAACTCCACTTTTTGCCCTTCTTTTAGTTTGTTAACGTCTTTTTCATACACCATCAGGTCTGCATGAATATGTTCAACATTTACCACCTCAAACATTTCTGTTTGCTGCCGGACAAACTGGCCTACCTTGATATTTACTTTTTCCACATAGCCACCAATCGGACTAACCACGGGCACCTGATTATAAACATTGCCGTTCCTGAGGCGATCCAGATTCAAATTTAATAATTGAAGCTGTGATTCCAGCCCTTTTACCATTCCCTTTATACTGTTGTATTCAGATTCTGTTTCCTGAAATTTCCTTCCGGAAGTTACCTCTGCATCATACAGGCGTTGCTGGCGGTTATATTCTTTTTTCAGGAAGTTCATCCGGTGGTAAGCATTGGAATATTCGGTTTGCAGCCTGACGAGATCGGGATGGCTTAGATATCCCAGCACACTCCCTTTACTTACCTTTTCACCCTCAATAACCTTAATACTCGTAACATTCGCTCCAATAATTGCGGTAATGGCGGCCTCATTTTGAGGTGGCACTTCCAGCCGGCCATTGGCTTCTACAATGCCCGTAAGGCTTTTAACCGGCAGGCTATCCACCTTCAGTCCCATTGCATTAAATTTTTGGTGGGAAAGATGCAGTTTTTTATTCTCTAATCCTGCGTTTTCTGCTTCAGGTCTCCCCTGTTTTTCAGCCAATGCCGTTTCGTTTTGTTCTTCTTGCCCGGCATTCGATTTTTCCTTTTTACAGGAGTTTAAACTGAATACAACCAGGGCTGCGTAAAAACTTGTTTTTATATTGAAATCCATAGCTTTTGAATTTATTGTTTAGCGGAATTAAGGAAAAATTCCAGTTCGTATTTTGATTGCAGGTAATTGTTAAGTGCGTCCCAGGATTGGCTCTCTATAGCAATTGCATCGCGAACACTCTGAAGAAAGGTGGTATAATCTATCCCACCTTCTTTATAGGCAAAAACCGCCCCGTTCCGTTGTTCTTTAGCGAGGGGTAGCGCTTCCTGCTGATAGTACTGCCAGGATTCCAGCCATTTTAGATATTGCTGTTTTAAATCCTGATATTTAGAATTCACCTGAAGCTGCTTTTCCCTCAAATTCTGCTCGGCAATCTGGTTTTTAATTTTGGAAGATTGCAGCTGGCCGAGTTCTGGAGCAAAAAACAGCGGAATGGATATTCCCACCTGGAAATTAAAAAAACCATCCTGGCCGGCAATTTTTTGCCGGCCATACTGGGCGTTTAATTTTGGAAAAAATGCTTTGGTATTCAAATTCCGCCGGGCATTGGCCACCTCTTTTTGTTGCTGGTAATAAGTAATAGCCGGATGATTAGATAGGGATTCCTGCCGCTGCATTACAGGAGTATCTATTTTATCTACATCTGCCTCTGCAACCGTGTAAGGGCCGCCACTTGCCAGCCACAGGTTTAATTTCTGAAGATTGGCCATGTAATCCCGATAGACCTGCATCTTCTGAAGGCTTACCTGCCGGGCCTGGTTAACAGCAGCTAAATATTCAAGTTTTGAAGATGCTTCGGTTTCAAAACGTATTCTGGCAGCCCGTTCAAAATCGCTAAAGATAGAATCCAGTTTTACATACAACTGGTATTTTCTTCGGGAAGTATAAGCATTGCCCCAGGCCTTGCTCACTTCCCGCTCCACCTGAAGGGAAGTAAGATCCAGCACCGCTTTGCTCAACGCGACTTTTTGGTTTTGCAGCTTATTTTTGGCACCTATGCTAAAGACCTCTATATTCTGCTGTTGTATCCCTATGGTGGTATAAATACCTTCATTAGCTGTTCCATTGTCCGGAAGTTCTTCGCCGCCCGTAAAAATTTGGGTGGTCCCAAAATCCCAGGCAGTTTTTTCAAGGGCTTCCTGGCTCTTAATTTCCAGTTTGGCGGCTTTTATCCCGGGGTAACTGGCCTTAGCTTTTTGTACCGCCTGCCTTAAAGAAATAGGGGTAAAATCCTGGTCGACTTTAAGGCTGTCCTGCTCAATGAAATTTTGATGGAACTTATCCTGCGTTTGCGCATTTAAATTTGTAGGAAAAGCCATTGCCCCAATGCCCAGAGCAAGCGCAATAAATGCTGGATTGATGGTAAAATTATCCGAAATACCATTCTTGTTTTTTCCGGAATTTTCCACAATACTATACAAAATGGGAACTATTATAAGACTCAGCAAAGTCGCGGTTATCAGGCCTCCAATGACTACAGTTGCCAAAGGCCGCTGTACCGAAGCCCCTGCCCCGTGGGAAAGTGCCATTGGAAAAAAGCCCATTATCGCCGCCAGTGCCGTTAAAAAAATGGGGCGGATGCGTTCCTGCGTACCCATTAAAATTCGTTCCCGTATATCTGTAACCCCTTCTTCTTTCAGGGAATTCAATCTGCTAATAAGCACCAGGCCGTTTAAAACCGCCACTCCAAACAGGACGATAAACCCAACCCCGGCTGAAATACTAAAAGGCATCCCGCGAAGGGCAAGGGCAAAAATTCCGCCAATAGCGGCTAAAGGGACCGCCATGTAGATCATTACTGACTGTAAAATTGAACCCAATGCAAAATAGAGCAACAGGAAGATTAGTGCCAGGGCGATAGGTACCACAATGGTTAATCGCTCTTTTGCCCGTTGCAGGTTCTCAAAGGCACCACCATATTCAATGTGATAGCCGGGAGGCAGGTCTAATTCCGCATCTAATTTCGCCTGAATATCATTAACCATGGACTCCACATCACGCCCACGTACATTAACCCCCACGTAAATTCTACGTGAAGTGTTGTCTCTTGAAATTTGCATAGGGCCTGGCTGGTAACTTATTTCAGCCACCTCTTTAACAGGAATCTGGTTTCCCCCAGGTAAATCTATCAAGAGATTTTTAAGGTCCCTGATATCCCGGCGATGTTCCTTATCTAATCTTACCACCATATCAAAGCGTTTTTCGCCTTCAAAAATGACCCCTGCGGTACCTCCGGCAAACGCGGTGCTTATATACCGGTTGAGTTTCTGAATATTAAGGCCATATTGGGCCACCTTTCTCCGGTTAAAGCGCACCGTCATCTGCGGCAATCCAGAAGTGGCCTCTAAATTCACATCGCCGGCACCGGGGATTGTCTTTATAATATTAGCCATTTTGGCCGCTTTTTGGGAAAGTACATCCAGATCTTCACCATAAAGTTTAATAGCCACATCTTCCCGCACGCCCGTTAGCAATTCATTAAAACGGAGTTCAACAGGCTGGCTGAAGACGAAATTGACCCCGGGAACAACCGCTAACTCTTCTTTTATTTTTTCAATTAATTTCTCTTTTGTTTCTGCGGAAGTCCAATTCTCCTTGTTCTTGTCTAGTATGATATAAGTATCGGCAATATCCATTGGCATGGGATCTGTCGGGATATCGGCCACGCCAATCCTGGCTACCATAGTTTTTACTTCAGGGAAATTATCCAGCACGATATTTTCTATTTCTTTTGAAGTCTCAATAGACTCACTTAACGAACTTCCCGGCCTTAACAGTGCCTGCATAGCAATATCACCTTCATCAATACTGGGAATAAATTCACCTCCCATTTTGCTGAATGTAAATCCCGCGCCTACCAGCAAAATAACTGCGACAATCAATATGATCATGCGGTGGCTCAGGGATTTCAGGAGAACCGGCCGGTAGCCGTTATTAATCCGGTTCATCATCCCATTGCTGAAACCGGAAATCTTCCCTTCAACTTTATGAAACCAGTTCCTCTTGTTGCTAACCGGCTTCATGGTAAGCGAAGTGATCATCGGTACATAAGTAAGACATAAAATTATTGCCCCCAGAACCGCAAAACCAAAGGTAAAGGCCATTGGCCGAAACATTTTTCCTTCAATCCCTGTCAAAAACAGAATAGGAGTAAAAACAATCAGGATGATAATCTGTCCAAAAAACGCCGAATTCATCACCGTACTGCTCGCCTCGTAAACTACCTTATCCATTTGCGGCTGATCAAATTTCTTTTTTCCCGCTTTTATCCGTTTCTCGATTTCGTGAACGGTGCCTTCAACAATAATCACCGCACCATCTACAATTATCCCAAAATCTATCGCGCCCAGGGACATTAAATTGGCCCATACCCCAAAGGCTTTCATCAAAATAAAAGCGAATAACAGCGAAAGTGGGATAAGCGACGCCGTAACCAGCCCGCCACGAAAACTCCCCAGGAGCAGCACCAGGACGAAAATCACAATAAGCGCACCTTCAATTAAATTTTTCTCTATAGTCGCCGTAGTTCTGCCAATAAGTTCGCTTCTATCTAAAAAAGGAACAATCTTCAAACCTTCCGGCAGTGATTTTTGCACTTCTTTTATGCGCTCCCTCACCGTATTGACCACGGAATTTGGATTGTCACCCCGAAGCATTAATACCATTCCTCCCACAGCCTCATGGCCATCCTGGGTAAAAGCCCCGTAACGCACCTGGTTTCCAAAATCCACTTTTTCAGCTACGTCTTTAATCAGCACAGGGAGCCCGTTTTCATTTTTTATCACAATTTGTCTAATATCATCCAGCGAACGCGCCAGGCCTTCCCCACGAATAAAATTGGCCATCTTATTTTTTTCGATGTAAGCGCCGCCCGTATTCACGTTGTTTTCCTGAAGGGCATCAAAAACCTCCGTCATGGTGACCTCCATCGCGTTGAGCCTGGCGGGATCTATAGCAATTTCATACTGCTTAATCTTTCCTCCAAAGGCATTAACTTCCACCACGCCTTCAGTAAGGGCCAGTTGCCGTTTTACGATCCAGTCCTGGATGGTCCGTAATTCCGTAGGGGAATATTTATCTTCGTAGCCTTTCTCAGGTTTCAAGGTGTATTGATAGATTTCCCCAAGACCAGTGGTAATAGGTCCCATTGCAGGGCTACCAAACTGTTCCGGAATTTCAGCTTTTACTTCGTTAAGTTTTTCAGAGATTAATTGCCGGGGCAGGTAGGTGCCCATCTCGTCTTTAAATACAATGGTTACCACCGAAAGCCCAAAGCGGGAAACAGAGCGAATTTCGGTCACGCCCGGGAGGTTAGCCATGGCCAGCTCCACGGGGTAGGTTACAAATTGCTCGATATCTTCAGTAGCCAAATTGGGAGATTGGGTAATTACCTGTACCTGGTTATTAGTAATATCGGGCTGTGCCCCCAGATTGATGGTAGCCATTGAATAAAGGCCCACACCAACAAGGGCAAGTACTAACAGTCCCACAACAAGCTTGTTCTGTATAGAAAAAGCTATGATCTTGTTAATCATAGAAAGAAAAAATTTAATTCAGTTTTTAATAATAGAAATGAGGTCAAAAATGGATTTGACCTTTAAGAATTGGATATAACTATCTATCCTGCTGAATTAAATCCTGGGAGGGTCTAAAAGGGAATGTAAAGACTCTTCGCCAATATCATCAAAATGAAGAAAGCCTGTTGAAGCTATTTGCGCACTAACCGGCCTGAAATTAACCGCACCAAAATCCACTATATGAACATGGCAGCAATGACAGGTACAAAAAGGAGGGCAAAGGTCTGAAGCAGTATGATTATGGTCTAACCCTGAAACCGATATCAATTCGGTTTGGGAGTTATGGGAAACAACATCACTAGCAACATCTGTACATGGAAACATGTTAAGTGCTAACACGTAAATGGCAAATATGTGTACTAATAATTTCACGCCACAAAGATAATAAAATTGCAATGCACAGGCTGTGCAAAAAACCAATGCCTGTTATGGCATAAAATAGTTTCTGAATAATAATGGTAAGAAACATAACCTACTGCTTTGGAAAAACGTTAGAAATAATTTCTGAAAAAATCAATTTCCAGCAATTAAATTTTAACTTTGAATCAAATGCACGGGGTGCCGTAAAAAGCTGAGAAATACCCGAAACCTGATATGGATAATGCCAACGTAGGGATGCAGTATTAAAATATTTCCATTTTAAACTCCATTCTGTCTGGTAAAAATCAGGTCGCAGAATGGATTTTTTGTTTAAAATAATTAAAATGGAAATAGAAAAAAAGGATTTTCAGTTACTTCCAAAAACACAGCAAAACTGGCAGGAAAGGCCGGAATGGTTTTTTAACCGTGAACATACCGATACTTACGAACAATGGTACGAAGGAAGGTACAAAAGAGCTGAAGTCTGGCAGAAAAAAGTCATGGAGCAACTGGTATCCAAAGATACCAGGGTAAAAACACTTCTGGAATTTGGATGTGGCACCACCCGCTTTACCAGGTGGTGGAAAGAAATAGGAATCGAAGCTACCGGCGGCGACATATCCCCGTTGATGCTCTCACAGGCCATTAATCTTTTTGACGGGGATCTGGTGATGGCAGATTCCCATAATATGCCTTTTAAAGACAACACCTTCGATTCCCTTGCTTTTATCACCACTTTTGAATATTACAAAGACCCGGTAAAAGTTGTCAGGGAAGCAGCCAGAGTCGGCCGTTATGGTATCGCTATGGGCATGATGAACAGGAATTCTCCCAAAGTTGCCCGGAGGAGGATCCAGGAAATATTCGGAAAGAACCCGTTTTACCTTACCGCTACTTTTTATACGCCAAAAAAGCTTACCGCTATTATTAATGAAGCTTTGCAGGGCCGTGAATATGCTATTGAATGGTCCTGCACCGGACTTCCAAAATGGTTTCCCGTACAACAATGGAGCCTGCCTTACGGGGATTTCTTCGGACTTTATGTGAAATTTAATGATGTGGACCAATGAGCAAGGATACCGGTAAAATTGAAAATGATATTTTTGAAGACGTGATTTTCCATAACTGCGGATTTCCTCGCAGGGAAGTGAGTGTTGGTCCCGGCTTTGGCGTAGATGTTTCGTTGGTAGATTTGCAAAACGGAATGGCCATGGCTTCAACCAGTGACCCGCTTTCGCTTATCCCTTCTTTGGGATTGCGGGAATCGGCATGGCTATCGGTTCATCTTATGGCCAATGATATGGCTACCACAGGATTCGCACCCATGTATGCACAGTTTGTGCTGAACCTTCCGGGAAATTTTCCGCAGGAAGATTTTAAAATCTACTGGGAATACATTCACAAATTCTGCAAAGAAATTGGAACCGCGATCACCGGCGGCCATACGGGTTTTATTGAAGGCCAGAATTCCACTATTGCCGGCGGGGGGACTTTTACAACAATAGCTCCTAAAAAAGATATTCTGGTATCAAAAAACGCCACGCCCGGAGATGTGATTTTAGTCACAAAAACATGTGCGATTTCTTCCTCTTCCATTCTTGGGATGAGTTTTCCTGAAACGGTGAAAAACAAGCTGGGCAAAGAAGTTTTTGAAGACAGCTGCAGTATGTTTTACCAGACCACTTCTTTAAAAGATGCCCTTGCAGCCGCAGGAAAAGAACAAAAAAACAAGGACATTACTGCCATGCACGATGTTACCGAAGGCGGCGTGCTGGGAGCGATCTACGAACTTTCCAAAGCCTGTGGACATGGCGCCAGGATTGAAAACCATTTGCTGCCCATAGGCCATACGCAACAGGAGATATGCAAACTGTTTTCTATAGACCCGCGATACAGCATTGGTGCCGGCGCTATGCTTATTACCTGTAAAAAAGGAACTGAAAAAGAGGTTATAGAAAGGCTTAGAAAAGAAGAGGTTGCCTGTACCGCCGTGGGTGAAGTAACCACCAAAGAAGAGGGAATTAAACTTGTTGAAAATGGCGAAAGCAAAGATTTATCCTATTTTGAAAAGGACCCTTACTGGGCGGCATTTTTTAAAGCCTATAATGAAAAATGGAAGTAGCACCATGAATCGAAAAAAGCAAATATCAGGGGGAATTTACCTGGTGATAGACCCGGCAGTAAAAGAAGAGGAATTATTTTTTAAGCTGAAAATTATTCTGAGCCAGGAAATCGCCGCGGTGCAAATCTGGGATAATTTTTCATCTTCTGAAGAAGAGCAGCTTAGAATAGTAAATCAGGTTGTAAATATCTGTCATTCGAAAAACGTTCCTGTACTGCTGAATAACAACTGGAAACTATTGGAGAAATCTAAGGCCGATGGCGTTCATTTTGATGAAGTTCCTGAAGATTTTGAAATTGTCAGAAAAAATTCAGAAGAAAATGCGCTTTTTGGGCTTACCTGTAATAACGATCTATCGGTAATAGAATGGGCCGAAAAGCATGAGCTCGATTATATTTCCTTTTGCTCCATGTTCCCGTCGCAAACCAGCAACAGTTGTGAAATTGTGACCCATGAGAGCGTTAAAAAAGCAAGGGAGATCACAAAAATGCCCATTTTCCTGGCTGGAGGAATTCAAGATTCTAATGTTGCAGCATTAAAGGACCTGGATTTTGACGGCATAGCCGTGGTTTCAGGAATTATGAGCGCTAAAGATCCCGGTGCCGCCACTAAAAATTATTTAACCGAATTAAACAAGCTGAAAAATGAAATTTGCAACCATAAATAAACTTTGCTGCCCTTTTGATAAAGAAGAAATAAAACTCACCAGTATTTCTAAAGATCTAGAAGAAAATGTAATTGAAGGTTTCCTTACCTGTACAAAATGTAAAAGAATTTATCCCATTATAAAGGGAATTCCCATTATGAACCCGGATGAGTACCGTGAATATAAACTGGAACAGCCTATACTTGAAAAATGGCAAAAACACATGCCGGGGAAAAAAATTGAAAATTTCAGACTGGTGGAGGATGAGAATTTAAGTATCCAGGAAAAGAGTTAAAGAGTTAATGAGTTAAAGCTAAATATGGATAAGAAGGGAATTGAAAATGCCTTTTCTAATTCTAAGTTTCACCCTTCCGTCAAAATCAGCCTTAGCTGATTTTGACACCTTCCCTTGAAAGGGAAGGAGCTGTTCTTAATTTCAAGTAAAAAAGCAGAAATTGAGAAGGAATTATCTACCGTTTTAATAATTTAACCCACAACACACAACCTACAACAAGCTTAGAAACCAACATTATTTCTGCCTTTTTCTTTCATTTAAATACTTATGATCTGTTAAATCAAGGATCATTGGCGTAATGCTGGTTTTTCCATTTCTTATGGCCCAGCGATCTGTTCCCTTTTCCACATTTTCAATCTGTACCACGGTAAACCAATAATGCTGCCGCCCCATTGGATCCTTATTTGCGATTACCTTACCGTCATAATGCCTAACCGATTGATTTGTCCAGATTACTTCACCTTCAGGAGAACGTGGGAAATTGATATTTAGCAATTTACGTTCATCTTCATGAACCACTTCTTTAAGGGCTTCAGCAACAAAAGGCTCCAGGGCTTCAAAGTCTGGCTCCTCCTCTCCTACTGAAACGCTAAGGGCAATTCCGCGGATATCAAAAAGAACCGCCTGTCGAGCCGCTGAAAGCGTTCCTGAATGCCAGGCCGAATTTCCCAAATTTGCCCCAATATTTATCCCGGAAAGGACCAGGTCTATATTTTCAAATAAGTGGGTGCCCAGGGCCACACAATCGGCCGGAGTTCCACTTACCCGGTAAGCCTCCATGCCTTCAAATTGAATAGGCGATTTTTTATAAGTAAATGGTTTCCCGGAGGTAATGGCCTGCCCCATGGAGGACTGCTCCACATCTGGCGCCATTACTATCACTTCTCCATACTTTGCGGCAACTTTTGCGAGGCAGGCAAGCCCCGGGCTGTAAATCCCGTCATCGTTGGTAACTAGTATTTTCATAATTTCAGTTTTGGTTGCATCTCCTGGTTTAAAATACAAAATTCAGCTTTTCCAGAGGTTTAATTTTTTAAAAACCAGCCGATTTTATGTTTCCTGTAACATCAGCCTAACAAATGTTCTTAATGCCAAATTAGGCCCTTCAGTAAAAATCATAAGATATCGTTAATCCAATTTTACGGAGAATAAATGTGATTAACTTAGTATGAAACAAGAGCATTATGAAGACCATCCAAATAGTGCACAATCCTACCGCAGGAAATGGCCGGCATACCAAAGAGGAACTCATTGATATTGTAACCGCTTCCGGTTATAAAGCCGAGTATATCTCTACCAATTACCTGTTCTGGAAAAAGCATTTTAATGCTGCAGGGGCCGAAGCAATTTTAGTGGCGGGAGGAGATGGTACCGTTAGAAAACTGGCTAAAAACCTTCTAAATAAAAAAGAACGGGCCAGGCCGCTGCCCATACACCTTATCCCGCTGGGTACCGCAAATAACATTTCCAAGGTTCTCAACATTGCCCAGCATAAAGAATCCCATAAAATTGACCTGGACCGCAATCCTTCCCGTTTTAGCTATGGAAAAATAAAAAGCCTGGGGAATAAGGATTTCTTTCTGGAAAGTTTTGGCTTTGGAATTTTCCCGAAACTAATTGCGGAGATGAAAAAAAGAAAAACTCCCGATGACCCGGAAGAAAAATTAAATAAAACCCTGGAAGTACTGCTGGAAATTGTAAAAAGCTACAAGCCAAAAAAAGCAAAAATTGAAACAGACGGAGCAACCATAAAAGGATCCTTTCTCCTGGTGGAACTCATGAATGTTAAGCTTATTGGTCCTAATTTTCTCCTGGCCCCATCAGCTGTGCCCTCGGATAAACATTTTGACCTGGTTTTAATCCCTGAAGAAAAAAGGAAGGAACTGGAAAGCCATATTGGGAACTTGATAAAAGATAAAGCTCAGGAGCAGGACCTGGAAAAGCTGGTAACCATTATTCCCGTTCAAAAAGCAAAGATGAAATGGAGCGGCTCCCATATTCATATAGACGATAACCTGAAAAGAAATTACTTCAGGAAAAACTTCAAAATAAAACTAGCCGAGGATTATCTTGAATTCTTCACCGATATCTGATTTTTTTTACTCCGGATGAATGAAATTCTCTATTTCTTCATCTGAAATTTCCGGATTGGCACCTTCTTTAGCCGCTACCAACGCTCCAAGGGCGCAGGCATAATTAAGCGCCTCCTGCTCTTTTTTCCCCTGCAGCAGTTTTGCTATAAGAGTGGCCAGAAAGGAATCTCCTGCACCCACCGTATCCTTTACCTTAATTTTGAAACCGCTGTTGTAAAATAAATTCCCGTTATTCATAAATACCGCGCCATAACTTCCTTTAGTTACACAAATAGAAGAAGCCAGAAACTTTTCAGCAATAAAATTTAAATTCTGCTCCAGGGAATTATATTTTGAGCCTAAAAGGGCGGCAATTTCAAATAGTTCCTCATCATTAAATTTAATGAAATCTGCCAGCTGCATCAGTTTCAGCAGAATTTCTTTTCTGTAGTGAGGTGGCCTGAGGTTGATATCCAGAATTTTATATTTTGCTAATGGCAGTAGAGCGAACAAGGTACTTCTGCTTACCTCATCACGGCACACCAGGCTGCCAAAAATAAAAGCATCTGCTTCCTTTACCGATTGCTTCATTTCTTTGGAAATATTTATTTTATCCCAGGCAGATGGATAGTTGATCTCATAAGATGCCGAACCGGAAGGAGACAAACTTACCTGCACAATTCCGGTAGAAAGATTTTCATCTTCTGAAACATGTTTGGTGTCAACATTATTGTTTTTGAGATAGGTAAGCAATTTCTGCCCTCTTTCATCTTTTCCAATTTTGCTAAGCATTTTGGTATGAATTCCGAAGCTACTTAAGCGGGAAGCTACATTTAGAGGTGCCCCGCCAATTCGTTCTTCATCCGGAAAAACATCCCACAGGATTTCACCAAAACAAACTGCTTTTTTTGTATTCATTTATCCTCTTAATTTTAAACCTGATATTGTTTCAGTTTTCTGTATATCCTGACTAGTTTTGTGTTCCCATTATTGGCCACGGAATTTTATTTTCTCTTTCCCCAGGGATAATTCTTCGCTTAGTTCCTCCAGTGTTTTTCCTTTGGTCTCTGGCATCATAAAGATCACAAATAAAAGCTGTAGTACCATCATAAACGCGAAAAAGGCAAAAACATAGCCCGGGCCTACAGAAGTAAAAAGCACAGGAATAACCGATGGTACCAGAGCTGCGAGTACCCAGTGAGTGGAAGAACCAAAGGCCTGTCCTGAGGCACGTAAATGGTTCGGGAAAATCTCAGAAATAAAAACCCATATTACCGCACCCTGGCCAATGGCATGGGCAGCTATAAAAATAAATAGAAAAACCGGCACCCACAGTCCGCCCCACTGTAGAAAAAAGGCCGTCGCCACGAGAGAAAGGGAGATTATATAACCAATGGAACCAATAAACATAAGTTGTTTCCTTCCTAAACGGTCAATTAAGAACACCCCAAATAAGGTAAATATAAGGTTTACCACTCCTACACCTATACTGCTTAAAAGCGCAGTACTTTGTCCCAGCCCTGCAGCTTCAAATATTCGAGGTGCATAATACAAAAATGCATTTATTCCGGATAATTGATTAAAAAAGGCTATGAGGAAGGCAAGAATTAAAGGCAGGCGGTATTTTGAGTTAAAAATGCTCTCCCGTGTATCCTCGCGCTCTGACTGCTTTTCAATTTCGAGCAGTTTCAATTGAATATCCTCTTCAGGATAAATAGTTTTCAATACTTTTTCAGCTTCCGGAATTCTGGATTTAGAAATTAACCACCTGGGACTTTTTGGAATAAAAATAACAAAAACAATATAAATAAGTGCAGGCACAGCTTCTACCCCCACCATCCACCTCCAGGGTTCTTCCCCGGTATTTCTAAGCAGGTAATTAGATAGAAATGCCACCAGGATACCTAATACAATATTAAATTGATAGAGGGACACCAGGCGGCCCCTTTTATGCGGAGGAGCAATCTCAGATACATAGGCCGGTGCAGCAATAGTAGAGGCGCCCACACCCAGGCCGCCTATAAATCTAAATACGGCAAAAGTGAAGGGATCATTTACCAGGGCAGATCCCAAGGCAGATACAAAATATAATATCCCAATAATGATGAGGGTATTTTTTCTTCCGAAGATGTTAGTGGGAAAACCTCCAAAAACCGCTCCCACCACTGTCCCCCACAAGGCCATAGCCATTACCACTGAACCATGAAACGCATCTGAAGTGTGCCACAGTTCCTGGAGTTGCTTGTCTGCTCCCGAAATTACCACGGTATCAAAGCCAAAAAGAAATCCTGCCAATGCAGCACTTATTGACCAGGCAAAAATTTTATTCATACAATTTAATTTATACCACTAATCTAGGCTTAATATAAGGGATCATCAAATTTTAATTTCTCTCTTTAAAACTATTGTCTCTATAAGCAACTACTCCTAGAGGTTTATCTTCAACCAGTAATACTTACATATTTATTAAAAAAAAAGAATAATATTCACCATTTCAATAATAATCAACAAGCGACTAAAAATGTTTTATATTGCATATAAATCTTTTGTAAATGCAGTTAAATCATTATATAGACCATACTAATTTAAAAGCCTTTGCCACACCATACGATATCACAAAACTTTGTGCCGAAGCTAAAGAACATAAGTTTTTTGCCATTTGCGTAAATGGATGTTATGTAAAAACTGCTAAAAAAGAATTACAAAATTCCGCAGTAAAAATAGCAGCCGTTATAGGCTTTCCACTTGGGGCTATGGATACCCAATCCAAAGTTTTTGAAGCCAAGCATTGTGTTGCCAATGGTGCTGATGAAATTGATATGGTTATAAACATTGGGCAGCTTAAGGATGGTAATCTGAAATATGTAAAAAATGAAATTTCTGAAATAAAAAATATCATTGGCGCAAAAATCCTGAAGGTGATTATCGAAACCTGTTATTTAACTGAAGAGGAAAAGATTTCTGCCTGCCGGTGTGCGCTGGATGCGAATGCAGATTATGTTAAGACCTCTACAGGATTTGGTAGCGGAGGAGCTACTTTTGAAGATGTAAAACTGATGAAATCTATAGTTGGAGAACAACTTGAGGTAAAAGCTTCAGGAGGCATTAAAGATGCTGAAACAGCAAAAAAATATATAGAGCTTGGTGCAAGCAGGCTTGGCACTTCGTCAGGAATTTCCATAACCGCAAAACTTTAAAATGAGCATACATATTGAAGCCCAAAAAGGTGAAATTGCAGAAACCGTTTTATTACCGGGCGACCCGTTAAGGGCAAAATGGATCGCAGATCACTTTCTGGATAATCCCGTTCAGTACAATAACATTAGGGGAATGCTTGGTTTTACCGGCAGCTATCATGGTAAAAAGGTTTCAGTACAGGGTACGGGCATGGGCATTCCTTCAACCCTTATTTACTGCCATGAACTTATTAACCATTATGGGGTAAAAAACATGGTTCGGGTAGGCTCGGCTGGATCTTACCTTGAAAAGGTTAAAATTAATGATATTGTTATTGCCATGGCTGCTTCCTCTACTTCCGGGATCAATGCCGCTCGGTTTCCCGGAGCGAACTTTGCACCTACCGCGAATTTCAAACTTTTCACCAAAGCAGCTAATTTTGCCATTCAGGAAAATATTCCTATACATTCGGGAAATATTCTATCTTCTGATATCTTTTATGAAGATGACACAGAAGATTATAAAAAATGGGCAAAATTCGGTATTCTTTGTGTGGAAATGGAAACTGCCGGTTTGTACACTATTGCCGCACAACATGATGTCTCTGCCCTTTCCCTGCTCACCATCTCTGATTCGCTGGTAACCAGGGAAAGTCTTTCTTCAGAAGAAAGGCAAAAATCATTTTCAAACATGATTAAAATTGCCCTGAGTGTTTTGTAAGGCTGTTTACTACATCGTTTCTTCGAAGATGTTTTCATGAACGGCATTTTGCTTCAGTAAATCGTAATGCCCTTTTAAAGATTGCCACAGGGTCTGTTGCCGGTACGGCAGGTTATTGGCAAGTGCAAAATCTTTAATAGATTTAGTAATTTCAGGATAATATACATGATGTACATTAGGGAAAAGATGATGGGCTATGTGATAATTAAAGCTGCCCATAAAAAACCTTACAAAAAAGTTGTCATTAGACACATCATTAGTGCATTTTAACTGATGCTCAAACCAGTTATAAGGCATCTGCCCACTTTCATCTGCCTGAGGAAAATCACTATGGATATTTGCATGGGGAGAAAGAAGTACCAGCAGCGACAGCAGGCTGGCAGTTAATATCATAAGGCAGAAGCCCAATAGGATACTGCCCCACCTTACCCCCAATACCATCTTTGGAAGCAGAAGCAGGTAAAAAAAGAAAAAGCCTTTAAACAGAAAAAGTTTAACAAACTCTTTTTTAGGAATCTTCACTATTTTCCTTACAATGGCATGATCACTAAAAAAGTCCTTAAAATCTCTAATTACTAACCAGTTGAATAAATAGAATGGGTACATGAAGGGTAAATAGATATGCTGGTAAGCATGCATTTTCCGGGCTTCAGCATGAGGAAAAACCCTTACCATTGGACTTTGCTCAAAATCACTGTCCCAATTCATAATATTAGGATAGGCATGATGAAGCTGCAAATGACGAATTTTCCAGATATAGCTGTTGGCTCCCAGCAGATCAAAAAAGTAAACATAGATTTTATTCATCCATTTAGCAGAGGTAAAAATTACTTCATGCACGGCATCGTGTACGAGGTTTAAAAAATTAAGCACTAAAAATATTCCCAGCAGGAAATAAGAAAGATAAAATACACCAGGTGTATTTCCATAAGAAAGTAGCAGGGCATAAACTGAAAAATACAGCAAGGGAAAAAGAAAAGCCTTTAATTTAATCTCAAACCTTTTGCTTTTCTCCAGCATTTTTACTTTATCAAATACAGTTTTTCTTAAAGCTGAAAATTTTATGTTGGTATTCTTTTGGTATTGAGGCGGGCGGAGACTAAGATTTTCCATTATACGCAATTTTGAAGTTCTAAAATCAAGAATGGAGTTTCACTTCGAAATTAAAAGATGCCACGAAAACCTGCAAAGAATTAGCATTAGATTAAGATAGTCTAATTTTTAAATGGTTGAGGCTACCTGTAGAATAAAAAAAAATTCAACTACCTCAATTTATAAAACCAGGCGTATCCCCTCCACTGCTGTAGCAGCTATCAGCTTTAAATGGGCAGTGAATAAATGAAGCCTCACAAAAAATAACATTTCATTTCCAATGGGGTTACCTCTGAGTATTTTAGAGTCCTTCAATAAGAGGTTTTGCTTTCTCTCCAAAGTTCATCAAAGAGCACATTCAAAATCTTTTAATAGCTTTTATAGAGACCAGAGACTATATAAACGGGGTGTATCCGAAAAACCACAAGAGTAGGAATTAAAATTCTTTAGTTATGACAAATATTAAACTTTACTTTGGATTGTTATTAGTTTTATTTTCCTTCTCTTCGTGTTCTGTAAGGTTAGTAGATTTTACCGCTATAAGTTCTAAAAATGCCATTTAGGTATTGACAGGTCCCAGGGAATCAAAACAGAAGGTGAAAAATCCTATGTTTTCGGGATTGGTTTCAACATAAAAGACGCCATGGATATTGCCCTGGAAAACGCCGGTCCCGAGTATGATATCCTTATGGATGGAGTGGTAAGATATGCCAGTTATGTATTTGTAACGGTAATAAACGTGGAAGGAAAAGCCTATAATTCTACAGAAATGCGCACAGCAATGGGAGCATTGGAGTATGACGAATGGTTAAGCTATCATGAGACCTACTCTAAACATGTCAAAAAGCAAGCTTTTAATTGATTACAACCTACAAGTGATGTTATCTGCAGTTTTCTTAAGTAGCATCTGGGCTAGATTAAATTAAATATAAAGATTCCTCTGAAGATGCTTCAGGGGAATTTTATGAATTACATTACCTACCATTATTTTATAATTGCCAAGATTGCCTTTCTAATTTGCTGCTTACCTCTAATCTTCTTTTAGTAACACTTCAATAGCATTTTAGCAATTAAATCATAGAAAATGATCTGCTCCTGTCTCTTTCTTCTGAAGAGTTTCCGGATTTTTAAAAGCCCTTCAACAATTGCAACCCACAGATTATTAGTTGAATATAATTTACTAATAGTTGTGCCATAACCTTTATTTTTCGTTTTTTTTGTTAACTTAGATCATATCCCCAAACACTTCTCCTAATTTATTATTAATAATTATATAGGTATGAAGAGTTTGATTGCCTTATTATTAATCACATGCTGGAATTTCTATTCCTTTTCGCAGCATAAGGAAATAGATTCCCTTGGCATCCTACTAAATAATACCAGTGAAGATTCTGTAAAAGCAACTATTTTAAATGAGCTGTCTTATTTGAATTATACCAGCAATCCTGAGAAAGGTATAGAAACTGCCAGGCAAGCCATAGGTATTGCAAGAAAATTAAATATACCAAAATTGCTTGGGCAGGCATATACCTGTTTGGGACATAACTACAGTTCTCTTGGTAATTCTGAAAAAGCTAACAAAAGCTACAATAAAGCCCTTACCATTCTTGAAAGCGCTAAAGATTCTACCGGTGTTATAAAGATCAAATTTGCAAAAGGCCTTCTTTATTTTAGCCATGCCCGTTATGCCGAATCTACAAGAAATTACAAAGAAGTGTACCAATTTTTTAAGCAAAAAGGAGATTCTGCAACCATGGCAAGGGTATTAGGCAGCATCGCTATTAATAATATGTACCGGGGAGCATATTCTGAAGCACTTTCTATAAATTTTAAAGCACTAGATATATACCAACATATAGGTATGGAAAATAGCTTAAACAGCGCTTTTATATTATCTAACATTGGCATACTTTATAATCACCTGGAAAAATATCCTAAATCCCTAAAATACCAACAGAAAGCCATTGGAATATATAAAAGGGAGCATTACTTTTTAGGGGTTGCTAATTCCCTGCTTAGCATTGGTAATATCTATGATAGTACAAATGAGTCACAAAAAGCTATTGACAGCTATGAGAAAGCTTATGCTATTGGAAAAAATATTGGGAATAAAAAAGTAACTGCAGCCAGTATGACTAATTTGGGCATTGCCTATAAAAGGATGCACAAAGATGCCAAGGCGCTTAAATTTCTGTTACTTACCGATTCTATTTACAGGGAACTGCAAGATCCACACAACCTTGCCATTGTATGCAATGAGGTAGGAGAAATATATTTGCACAGAAATGCTCAGCAAAATAATGATCTGAGGGCAGGCAAAAGGTATTTTGAATATGCTCTGGAATTTGCAAATAAATCCCAATATTTAAAGCAGAAAATAGTGGCTTTAGATAATCTTGCAAGAGTTTATGAGATAAAGGGCAATTTTAAGGAAGCCCTGGAGAGAAAATCAAAGGCGATGGCCCTTAAAGACAGCTTATTTTCTTCAGAAAAAACAGAAGAAATTGCACAACTGGAAGCGCAGTATAGATTAGAGGAACAAAAAGCGATTCTAAAAGCTGAAAATCAAAAAAAACGTGCTATCGCCCAAGCGGAAATTAAAAGACAAAAATTATATAAAAATATTTCTATTCTGGGCGGCAGTGGTATAATCCTTTTCGCAGTTATTGGCTTTATGTTATATACCAAAAAGCGGGATGCAGTTTACCAAGCGATCCAGGCTGAGTACCAAACCAAAGTTGCCGATGTAGAGCTTAAAGCCCTGCGATCACAATTGAATCCGCATTTTATTTTTAATGCCCTCAACTCTATAAATGATTATATCTCTCATCATAAAATTGAAGATGCCAACCACTATCTCACCAAATTTGCCAGGCTAATGCGGCTTATCCTGGAATATTCAGCAAAAAAAGAAATTACAATAAAAGAAGATTTGGAAGCACTGGAGCTGTATCTTCAACTGGAAAAATTAAGATTAAATAATAAATTCTCCTATTTTTTCTACATAGAGAAGAGCATACATTTAGAACATACTTTTATTCCACCGTTACTTCTCCAGCCATTTATTGAAAATGCCATCTGGCATGGTTTGTCCGGAAAGAAGGGACCAGGGCTTATAGGTATTAAGATCTTAGATAAAAAGAACCACCTCCTGTTCACCATTGAAGATAATGGGGTAGGCAGGAAATTTAACGAAAATCAACGTAAAAAAGGAACTAGCTCAGTAGGGATAGAACTCACCCGCAACCGTATTGAAATCATCAATAATTTTAATAAAACCAAAGGGAGTGTGAGGCTCATTGATCTTGATGAAGGCCTTCGCGTAGAAATTGAGGTTCCTCAAAAATACTATGATGATGATTAACGCAGTTATTTTAGATGATGAACAACATTGTGTGAATCTCCTGGAAAATTTAATAAACTCTTCAGGAGAAATTATATTATTGGCTTCCTATACCAACGCTGAACAGGCATTGAAAGAAATGCAAAATAATAGCCCGGATGTACTTTTTCTAGACATACAGCTGGGGAACCAAAGTGGTTTTGATTTTCTTCAGAAGATAAATAAAGTAGACTTTGAAATAATTTTTACCACCGCTTTTTCTGAATATGCAATCCAGGCTTTTAGATTAAGCGCCGTAGATTATCTTCTAAAACCTATTGATGAAAAAGATTTTCATGATGCCATTGTTAAGCTCAAAAAAAGAAGGAACCAGAGTGCAATTTCCCAACAGCTTGATATATTGTTTCATAACCTTGAGGAAAATACGTCTTCAAAAAAAATTCATGTATCCACCCAGGATAGTATCTTGTTTATAGATTTGGAAGACATTCTTTACTGCCAGGCAGATATTAACTATACCTACTTGCACGTATTTAAAAATGCAAAATATACGGTTTCAAAAAGCCTGAAACATTTTGAAAAATTATTAATACCTTTCAATTTTGCCAGAATTCATAATTCATATATTGTAAATCTCAACCATGTGGTAAAATATACAAAAGGAAAAGGAGGATATGTTACCTTAAAAAATAATACTGTTTTACCGGTTTCCACCCGGCGGAAAGAAGATTTTTTAAACAGGTTGAGATAATGTTATCTAAAACTCAAATATTTAAAATCAATAAAACCAATAATTTTAATATGGAGAACTATAAAGCCAGTGAAAATCGTTATGAAAATATGGAATACCGCCGCTGCGGAGATAGCGGAATAATGCTTCCGCTCATTTCAATTGGCCTGTGGCATAACTTTGGAGATCATGATGATTTTGATAATGCCAGACAAATCCTTCGCACCGCTTTTGACAACGGGATTACCCATTTTGACCTTGCCAATAATTACGGACCACCTTATGGTTCGGCTGAGAAAAATTTTGGGAAAATCTTCAAAGAAGATTTTAAAGCCTACCGGGATGAATTGATAATTTCTACAAAAGCAGGATGGGATATGTGGCCAGGGCCTTATGGTAATTTTGGGTCAAGAAAGTACCTCATTGCCAGCCTGGACCAGTCTCTGCAAAGGATGGGGTTGGATTATGTGGATATCTTTTATCATCACCGGCCAGATCCAGATACTCCTCTTGAAGAAACTATGGGAGCGCTGGACCAGATTGTAAGGGATGGAAAAGCTTTATACGTGGGAATTTCTCAATATTCTGCCAAAGAAACTTCAAAAGCTGCTGAAATTCTCAGGGAACAAAGAACACCTTTTTTAATACATCAGCCGCGCTATAACATGATGGACCGATGGGTGGAAGACGGTCTCCTGAATACTTTAGAACATGAAGGTGTGGGCAGCATCGTTTTTTCTCCTTTAGAACAGGGAATTCTCACCTCTAAATATCTGGATGGCATTCCTGAAGATTCCCGCGCCGCTACTGAAGGCAGCTACTTAAGTAAATCACAAATTACACCGGAAGTAGTAGAACAAGTTCAGAAACTTAATAAGATTGCCCAGTCTCGTGGCCAGAGTCTTGCACAAATGGCCGTAGCATGGTTATTAAAAGATAAACGGGTAACCTCGGTGCTGGTAGGGGTAAGCAAGGTTTCACAGCTGGAAGATAATATTGGAGCTTTAGATAATATTGAATTTAGCAAAAGCGAACTGGAAGAAATAGATAAGATCCTGAAGAAGAAATAAATTTAATTTTTAACCAGATGAAAAGAGCTGCGGAGGATTTTTCGCAGCTCTTTTTAATATTTTATGATATCACAAGGGTATAAAAACCTTCAGTTTCATGTCACTTCTTCCCGTTGAGATAACAAACTGTTTTCTTAAGTAACCGGATATTAGCCAATAAATACCTCCAGTAGCTCACAATCTTTAGCCTGGATATGCACTTTTTCGATGTTTGCAGGAATTAATATGGTTTGCCCCTGCTGGATAGGTTCCACGTTCCCTCTGGTGGCAATTTCAGCTCTGCCGCTTACGCACATATAGATCACAAAAGAATCTGTATTGGTATAATCTTTATTCACTTTACCGCTTACCGGGAGATAATTTGTGGTAAAATACTGGCATCTTGCAATATTGGTAGACTCATTAGCTTTTTTGTCGTAGGTTAATTTAAAATCATTTTTCTTTTCGAAGTCTATAGCGTCTATAGCCAGCGCAGTGTGCAACTCCCTGGAATTGCCATCAGCATCTACACGGTCCCAATCATAAATGCGATAGGTAATATCTGAAGTTTGTTGAATTTCTGCCAAAAGCACCCCCGCTCCTATGGCATGAACTTTCCCGGTATTGATAAAAAAACTATCTCCTTTTTTCACCTCCTCAAAATTAAGGAGCTTCGTGATTTCATTGGCCTCAAGTGCATCGAGATATTCCTCCCTGGTAATGGTTTCTTTAAAACCTACATTTATTTTAGCATTTTCATCTGCCTGCATAATGTACCACATTTCCGTTTTTCCAAAAGAATTATGGCGCTTCTTGGCAAGCCTGTCATTTGGATGAAGTTGTACAGAAAGTTCAGTACTGGCATCGATAAATTTTATAAGAAGAGGAAAATCATCTCCAAACTGCTTGTAGATCTTCTCCCCAAGAAACTTTCCTTTATGCTCTTCAATAAGTTTTTTTAAAGAAGTGCCTCGTAATTCGCCATTTTCAACTACAGAAACATTATCGGCAACACCCGATATTTCCCAACTTTCCCCCAGATTTTCAATTATTGAGTGCTTGTTTAAAATATCTTTAAGCTTATTTCCTCCCCAAATCTTTTCTTTCAGGATAGGGGTAAATTTCAACGGATAATCAGGCATTTTCATGTTTTATTCTTTTTTGGACCTTCAAATATAGTTCTTAATATCAATAGTTGAAAATCATTATTTTTCTAGTAGGTAAAGGTTCCTGTAAAGTCTGCTTTTATGAGTGGTAGAAACAGGATTCATATCAAAACTCTCCACTTTCTTCAGGTGATAATCCTTAAATTCATCCTGAAGCATCCCCTCCATCCCCTCTTGGGCAAGAAGATAAAAAGAAGGTTCTACAGGCGGCGGATCTTCTTCATGTAAAACAGGAATAGGCTCTCCATACTCCCATATAATTTCCGGAGTAAAACTCCTGAACTCATAGAGTTTTAAGTTTTTTTCCTTTAGCAGAGGCTTTACATTAACGATACTTTTATAATCTTTATTTGTATTAATATACTTAGCCATTGGAAGGCCAAACCAGATAAGACTAATAATAAATCCAATGCTGAGATAAAACACATTTTCTATTTTTCGCTTGCGCAAACCATTTAAAATAGCCAAACCTAAAACGAAAAGGGAGATGGCTGAAAGCGCGAACCATAACGGAAATTGTGCGATTTCATTACCAAAATAAAAAAATCCTGCTATAGGAAACAAAATGCCTATTAAAGCAACAAGGCAAAAATTAAAATAAACAATCCAGGTCTCTCTTAAGGGCATGTTTAACCTGAAATTTCTAAATAAATATTCCAAGTAAAAAGCAGTATTAAGTGCAAGCGGAATAAAGACAGGCAATAAATACCTTACCTTTTTTTCCGGAATAAAAGATAATAAGATCACAGCAGCCAGGGTCCAGATAAGGGCAAATTTGTAGACTTTCTTGTTAAATACCCTTTTCTTAAGATAAGGGTATATTAAACCAATAAAGGCAGGAAGAAGCCAGAGGCCGGTATGTACAAAAAAGCTCCAGTAGTAATAAAATGGACGTACATTATAATCCAGCCACCGGCCGGTTTCCTTTTCGGTGATTTTTGCCACTGCATGGGTATCAAACAGGTAAACGTACAAGTTCCACCAGCCGGAAGTAATGATCGCCAGTATTATTAAAATCAATAATGGTTTCCATTTTTTACCAAGCTCTTTAAACCTGAAAACACTGCCATATGCAATTAGAAAAGGAAATAACAAGGCGTAATGAGAGACCGGCCCTTTACTTAAAAAGGAACATCCTATAAATATGGCAGAAAAAATAGCATTTTTATAAGTATTTTCTTCTGAAGTAAAAAAAAGATATAAAAAATAGATGGCCGGTAACATAAAAGCGTGGGCAAAAATATCCCATTGCCCGTTACGTCCCGAAAAAATAATATAAAATGAAGTCATTAAAATAAGCGAAGCTATCCAGGCAAACTTTTTTTTACCGGTTACATTGATAACCAGAAAGTAGAAAAAGAGAACCAGTATTAAAGTGGCCACTGCGGCGGGCAGGCGTAGCGCAAAAAGATTTTCCATTCCAAAAAGGGACATGGAAACAGCGGTAAGCCATGTGGGCAGCGGGGGCTTCTCGTAACGTGGTTCCCCATTCATGGTGGTAAAAATCCAGTTCCCATCATTAAGCATTTCCCTGGCCGTAATAAAATTCCTGGCTTCCATTATATTTATATAAATAGCATCCAGGTTTATAAAAAATATTGCCAAGCAAATTGCAATGAGCGGGAAAATGTAATTACGTTGAAGTTTCATTTTTAATAATAATTACTGCGAACTTACGCAAATACGTTAAAATGAAAATAAGCCCGTCCAATTTTTTACAATTTTCAAAATTGTATAGAAACGGCAAATATTCTGTTCGGCTTATTTATACCTATAATGTCCTAAATATTGGGTACCAATATCACTAGCTAACAAACTTCTGATTATTTATCTAAATCAATAATAATGTTTGCAAGAGAGTCAACAGTGTAATTTGATCGAGTATTTAAACCATTTCAAAGATTTTATAAAAAAGAGGAGCAAAAATAGCTGCAATATCCTTTATATTTACAATGCCCATCTACTTTATATCCTTGTACCTGCTTAGCTAAAGGCAATCCAATGTCCCCCATGCTTCAGGAAACGACACATTATATTGAAACCACAGAAGAAGAATACAGCAAGATAGCTTCTGTAAAATTACTGGTAGATGAAATCTACGCAAAGGGAAGTTTTTTTCAGCTTTCTCTTAAAACCTTAGAATTGATGAGACGCTTTAACCTGATGTTCGACAGGGTTATAAAAGAGGAGGATCAAACTCCCACGCTTGTCAATCAGCTGGTTATAACTTCCCAACATCTGGATCAGCAATTGCTCCGGGAATTTTAAAGCGACCTAAAAGTCGCTTTTTTTGTGGAGGCCTAAAAGAACAAAAATTAAGAGATTTACTCAAGCTTTATATTTTTTAAAAAAAGCATTGTTTTAAATATAAAGAGGTTTATATTTGCAACCGCAAAACGGTCGCGTAGCTCAGCTGGATAGAGCACCTGCCTTCTAAGCAGGCGGTCCCAGGTTCGAATCCTGGCGCGATCACCGGAGCTAAATAATAAACCGTCTAAGCAATCTTTAGACGGTTTTTGTTTTTAAATCATGTGTTATAGCGCTTCTTTAAAATTCATATCACTCCCATTTTCAGATAAATAACCCCCAATTTCTTACAAAAGTTCTATTTTTTTCTTTCATAATCTTCCCTTTTTGGCTTCAACTCATCATATTAACTATTTTTTCTTCCTTTTACAGCCAAAACCTTAAAATGCTCAAATTTCATAAAAAAAAATCCTAATTTAACCCTAATTAGTAACAAATTTAGGAGCAGTTAATGAAAACGGATAAGAACTTATTAAACAGTTTTGAGGGTTATAGGATCTTTCATTTTATGTGGTGCTTTTTCATATTAGTACATCATAGCATTACAGCAGGTGACTGGACAAAAATTGGAAATCATTTTCTACAATCCGGAAATTATTTCTTTTTATTTCTTTGCATCCTGTTACCATTTGTGATTATTTTATCTGTGTTAACCCCTCGCAAACCCTTAATCTTTGCCGCGGGTTTATTAATATGGAGCAGCATTAAGTTTGGGAACATGCCCTTTATTCCAAATCATATTATGCTTGCTCTTATTGTTAACCTCTGTATTATTTCGGGGATAGTATATACTCACATCACAAAAAAAACGAAAAACGTTCACGAACATATAAGTAGGATGTACGGTTTTGTAGCTCCGGTGCTTCGATGGATAGTTATAATTTTATATTTCTTTACGGTATTCCATAAGCTTAACTATAGCTATTTTGATCCAACGGTTAGCTGCGGAGTCACTTTATATGGTGAAATTACAAAAATACTCCCCTTTTTACCTAATAATGAACTAATTGGATGGATCACTATCTACGGGACGTTAATCATAGAAACTTTAATTCCTGTACTCCT
This sequence comes from Autumnicola aciditolerans, assembly GCF_041679265.1. Lineage (NCBI taxonomy): Bacteria > Pseudomonadati > Bacteroidota > Flavobacteriia > Flavobacteriales > Flavobacteriaceae > Autumnicola > Autumnicola aciditolerans. The sequence continues at coordinate 201,290 of NZ_JBGFSM010000008.1, read as the reverse complement.
TCTCATCCCCGGATATAGACTCTATGCTATTATTACCGGCCTCGCTTTTCATTTCCTACTGGCTATACACCCAAACCTGATGATCTTTAGTTTTACAACAGAAATTTATGCGTTATATACCGTATTTCTCCCCGTGGAAACCGTTCAGAAAATTTATACAACAATAACAAACATCTTTGGAAAACTGAAGTTCCAGAACCGTAAAAATAAGATTAAGCTAAGCATTTCGCTAATAGTGCCAGCAGTTGCTTTAGCATTCTGGATCTACAGGTTTAATCCTGTACCTGCAGTACCTCCCAATTATTTACAATTTATCATTTTCGCACTATACGCCTGGTGTGGTTTTATAATCAGTCTTAGCCTTAGCTACCTCCTTAAATTTAAGGTTGAAGACAGGATGTACGTCCGGCAGTTACTATATATGCCTGGTCCGGCCTTTATTTTTTTCATTTTTCTAACCATTTTTAATGGTATAACCCCTTATCTCGGCTTAAAAACCGCTACTAATTTCTCTATGTTTTCTAACCTGAAAGTAGCTGGAGAAAAATCAAATCATTTAATTATTTCTCAAATCTTTCCGCTTTTACCTTACAATAGTGATTTTGTTGAAATTAAAGATTCCAACTATCCCCCTTTTAGCCAGATAAAAGAAAAACATGAATTAGTAACTTTCTTCGAAATTGAAAGAGAGGTACAAAATTTTGATTCTGAAGAATCTAAAAACCTTACCTATTATTATCAAAAAAAAAATTACAGCGTAGAATTACCTAAAGACAAGCACCTACCACAATTCAACAGAATATCCTGGATGGAAAAGAAATTTCTGGTTTACAGGGATATTCCAAAAGATGGACCCTGCCCCTGCCAATGGTAAGAGTTTGTAGTTCAAAGGGTTTGACTAAAGAACTTAAAATTTGATTTTTACAGTTAACCATGTTAGATATTTTAAAACCTAACAAATTTATCCAAGCCCCATTTGTATAAAATTAGTTTGAATTAAAACTGGAAAATATTCTTCCAGTGAAGAAAAAGATGAGGTATGTTAAGATTAGTAAAAGAAAGAATTTTATGGGTAGATTCTATTAAGGCTGTAGGTATGTTCCTGGTATTCTATGATCATATTGTTGAACGTGTGGCTGCCGAAGGTGGTACCGTGGCATTTCAACAATTAAAATTTGATCATTCTTTCCTGATGCCTATGTTCTTCATTATTTCAGGATTTTTCTTTAAACCTCCGGAGAATTTCTATAAAAATTTCAAAATCCTTTTCCTAAGAAGACTACTACCCGTTTTTGTTTTTGGCCTCCTCTTTATACCGCTCTGGATTATTTACTATTATCTCCAATTTGGATTTATTGACTGGTACCAAACCCTGGTGAAAATGCTTTATTATTTAAAGGGGAGTCCGCAGTTAAATCTCATCACCTGGTTCCTGGTATGCCTTTTTACCTGTGAGGTGATGGCCTCTTTAATAATTCCAAAAATTAAATCCCGAAGCAGGAGCTTATTCTGGGGAATTCTAATACTTACATTGGGATTATTAATATGCCGTTATCATCTTTCTGTTGCTAAGCTAACCGGCATTACCTTGAACACCTGGTACATTCATGAAGCCATAGTAGCTATGGGTTTTTATTTTACTGGATTTGCTGCCTTTCCTTTTATAAAAAAATTAGCAGCCACGAAAAAGTGGATGGTATACCTGTTACTACCGGTATTTTTCTGTATTACGTATTTTACTTTTAATCTCAATTCTCCCTCAGATAATTTCACCGTGCTTATGGTGCTTTCGCAACATGGAGAGATTATGCCCTTCCTTATAACTGCATTTGCAGGAGCATTTTTCCTGATATCCCTATGTATTATACTCCCTTTTAATAGGCTATTTGAATATATTGGTAAAAATACCCTGTATCTTTTAGGCTTAAATGGAATCTTCCATCACTTTATTAATGGTGAACTTATAAAACTCTATATTCCAGCAGATAATTGGGTAGCAACAACTCTTTATTGCACGGCGATTGTACTGCTAAGCTTCCTTTTATGCGCTCCTTTAATTGCTTTACTGGATAAGAACATTCCACAGCTTTTTGGAAAAACATCTAAAGAAGGACCACTTTTACCTAATCTTGAAAACCTTAAATGGAGAAAAGAGGTTAGGAAACCCAATAGTATTTATGTTAAAAAACAGCATTAGCTATGCTGCTCAGGCCCTGCGTTACATTTTTATTGTTTGTCTTTATAAGGCTTGCTTAATGCAATAAGTAGAAGTTCCGTGACAAATCCCAACCGTAAATAAAAAAGCTCCGCGGGAAAAATCTGCGGAGCTTTTTGCTATTTCAAAAATTTCAGAAAATTATTTTCCTTCCATTTTATCTTTAAGTGCCTGAAGATCTGCATTCACATCACCAATAGTGGTATTTGAACTGTTCTGCGCGGCAGCTTTCTTGGCAGCCTGCTTAACAATTTTCTGCTCTTCCTCTCTGTGAACAGCAGCGTGAGACGCTACCACTCTCTTGAATTCTTTGTTGAATTCAATGATCTGGAATTCTGCAGATTCGCCTTTCTTCAGTTTATTTCCATCTTCTTTCTCAAGATGTCTCTGTGGAACAAATGCGGTAATATCTTCATTAAAGTCGATAGTTGCACCTTTGTCTACGATTTCAGAAATTTCAGCAGTATGAGTAGTTCCTACAGCGAATTCTTCTTCGTATTTATCCCAAGGGTTGCTTTCAATTTGTTTGTGACCTAAACTTAATTTACGCCCTTCAACATCAAGTTCCAATACAACCACTTCAAGAGTATCACCCACATTAGTAAATTCTGATGGGTGCTTGATTTTCTTGGTCCATGAAAGATCAGAGATATAAATCAATCCGTCGATTCCTTCTTCCAGCTCTACAAACACACCAAAGTTGGTGAAGTTACGTACGATACCTGAATGTCTTGAACCAACAGGATATTTAGAAGTAATATCTGTCCATGGGTCTGGAGTCAATTGCTTGATACCAAGGGACATTTTACGGTCTTCCCTGTCTAAAGTAAGGATTTGCGCTTCAACCTCATCACCAACGTTTACAAAATCCTGAGCAGATCGTAAGTGCGTGCTCCATGACATTTCAGAAACGTGGATAAGTCCTTCCACACCTTCAGCAACTTCTATAAATGCACCATAATCTGCGATTACAACTACTTTACCTTTTACTTTATCTCCAACTTTAAGCTCATTATCAAGCGCTTCCCAAGGATGCTGGCTCAACTGCTTAAGACCTAACTGGATTCTTGTCTTAGCTTCATCAAAGTCAAGAATTACCACGTTAAGTTTCTGGTCCAGCTCAACAATCTCGTTTGGATGGTTGATTCTTGACCAAGAAAGATCGGTAATGTGAACAAGCCCGTCAACGCCTCCAAGGTCAACAAATACCCCGTAAGAAGTAATGTTTTTAACAGTACCTTCAAGTACCTGACCTTTTTCAAGCTGACCAATGATCTCTTTCTTCTGCTCTTCAATATCGGCTTCGATAAGCGCTTTATGAGAAACCACAACGTTTTTGAATTCGTGGTTGATTTTCACCACCTTAAATTCCATTGTTTTACCAACATAAGCATCGTAGTCGCGAATTGGCTTAACGTCTATCTGAGAACCTGGCAAGAACGCCTCGATTCCAAATACGTCTACAATCATACCACCTTTGGTACGACATTTTACAAATCCATTGACAATTAGACCTTCGTCATGTGCTTTATTTACACGCTCCCAGGCTTTGATAACACGGGCTTTTCGGTGAGAAAGGATTAATTGTCCTGTAGCGTCTTCACGAACATCAATTAAAACTTCAACCGCATCTCCTTCTTTAAGGTCTGGGTTGTAACGGAATTCATTTAAAGAAATAACTCCTTCACTTTTCGCGTTGATATCTATAATGGCATCACGATCTGTAATGTTAATTACAGTTCCCGTAACAACTTCATCATTTAAAGTATCTACGAAATTCTCTTCTACAAGTTTCTCGAATTCTTCCAGCTTCTGGTCATCAATCGGGTCTATTCCCTCTTCATAATTGTGCCAGTTGAATTCTTTTAAAAACTTCTCAGGATCCTGCTGCTGCTCTACAACCTCTGGTTGCGAATCTGTCGCCATTCCTGCTACTTCCTGAACTTCAGGTGCATTAGACTCCTGAGTTTCTTGATTTTTTGTTTCTTCAGCCATTGCTGATAATAATATTTGTATCCTGTGTTTCTTCGGAAGAAATTGTGCAATTTAAAAACACAGAAGTGATTTTAGTATTTGATTTTCAGCCCTTTTTGTTCTTCCGGATAATTGCCAAAAAGGAGTGCAAAAATACAACTTAAATTTTGAATATCAAACCTAATAACAGCTACTTTAAGAGATATTTTCAGCATCAGGTTTTTTGAAGATGAAATGAAAAAACAATATGAGTAACGAATAGCTAAAGCCAATGCCGGAAACTCCTTTCCATCCATACATTTCCCATGCATAGGCACCTGAAATTGTTCCTGCAGCCCCGCCCATAAAATATCCCACCATGTAGATGGTATTAATCCGGTTTCTTGCCTCTGGATGTTTAGAAAAAATTATGTTTTGATTGGTAATATGCAAAGACTGCAGCCCCATATCCAGAAGCAAAACCCCGGCTATAAGTCCCACAAGAGAACTGCCGGAAAAGCCAAACAGAACCCAGGAACAAATCATTATTACGCTGGCAATGGTTATGAGTTTATTCCGGTTAAGCCTGTCGCTTAATTTGCCGGCCCATGTTGCTGCAAGTGCGCCGCCTATTCCCAACAACCCAAAACTTCCTGCCATGCCGCTGCCATAATTAAAGGAATCTTCCATTAGAAACACAAGGGTAGTTCAAAAAGCACTGAACCCGGCAAAACCCAATCCGCCACGAAGTGCAGCCAGCCTTACTGAGCTTTCTGTTTTAAAATAGTGTGCGAGGGATTTCATAAGCTTCAGATAGGTTCCTTTAAAATCAGGTTGCAATTCCGGCAGTTTCCACTTCAGTAATACTCCGTATACAAGCATTAATGCAGTGGCAATCACATACATAATACGCCAGCCAAAATATTCACCTATCATTCCACTTAAAAACCGGCTACCCAAAATACCTATTAGTAAGCCGCTCATCACTACTCCTATTGCCCTTCCTTTTTCTTTGTCGCGTGCTAATTGAGCTGCCATAGGAACAAAAAGTTGCGGGACAACAGACGAAAAGCCAATAAAAAAACTGGCAATTCCCAGGATAAGCAAAGAAGGAGCCACAGCCGCAGTGAGCAAAGAAGCAATAATCGCTATAAAATCTATAAGAATCATTTTCTTGCGGGGAAATTTATCTCCCAGTGGGATGATAAATAGCAAACCTAATGCATAGCCTAGTTGAGTAAATAATGGGATATTGCTCACCTCCGACTCTGAAACCCGGAAGGTCGCGGCAATTAAATTGAGTAATGGCTGATTATAATAATTGTTGGCAACCACTAAACCTGCGCCGGCTGCCATTAAATAAAGCACTGGTTTGGAGAGTTTTTTACTACCCATATAAAGGACTAAGCTTGGGCCATGGCTATTTTTTCCCTGGCAAGTTTCACTATTTTATCAAATTGTTCTTCCAGGCTCATCCTGGAATTATCAATTTCTATAGCGTCTTTTGCCATTATTAGAGGTGAGTCTTCACGGGTAGAATCCATATAGTCTCTTTCCTTTACATTCTTGAGAACTTCATCAAATTCTACTTTCTCTCCACGCTCACAAAGTTCCTTATATCTTCTTTCTGCGCGGGTTTGGGTGGAAGCTGTCATAAATAATTTTAAATCGGCATCAGGGAAAACCACGGTTCCAATATCACGGCCATCCATAACCACTCCTTTATCTTTTCCCATTTCCTGCTGTTGTTTTACCAACATCTCCCTCACCTTAGAAATTGTGGCCACTTTACTTACGTTATTGGAGACCTCCATCAGGCGGATTTCCTTTTCCACATTTTCTTTATTAAGATAGATTTCTCCATAGCCCAGCTTTTCATCAAAGACAAACTTTAAATTTATAAAAGGCAAATGCCTTAGAATAGCCTCTTCATCAAAATTGGTCTCTGTCACAAAAAGACGGCGCATCACATAAAGCGTAACGGCCCGGTACATCGCCCCGGTATCTACATATATATAACCCAGCTCTCTGGCTAATTGTTTTGCTATTGTACTTTTTCCTGTTGAAGAAAAACCGTCTATGGCAATGGTAATTTTCCTGCTCATATATTTAAAAGTATTATTAATCCACAAAAATAAAGAAATATAAGACGAAGCGAATTATTCCTGAAGAAAAGAAGGGTTAAAAGCTTTTCACAAAGTTTTAGCAGCATCAAACCTACTACTTGTAAAGGTTCGGGATTTCATTAATATTCATTCAAAAAAAGAGGCTGCCAAATTGCAACCTCTTTTCTTTAAAAATTTCATTATATGCTAGAAAGATGTTACACCATATTTCTGAGCTTCTGCTTTGGCTTCTGGCGCCCATTTGGTAAGATTTTCGATCCTGGTTTCATTAGAAGGGTGGGTGCTAAGAAATTCCGGCGGGGCCTGGCCTCCGCTCTGCGCCTGCATCCTTCTCCATAAATCTGCAGCTTCATCTGGATCGTACCCGGCTATTGCCATGAGAGTAAGGCCAATCCTGTCTGCTTCAGCTTCGTGGCTACGGCTAAACGGCAACATAACTCCTACCTGTGTTCCCAATCCATAAGCCTGTGCAAAAATTTGCTGTGTCTGAGCACTTTTTCCGCTTAAAGCTACAGAACCGGCAACCGCTCCTAATTGTTGTAGTTGTGCAGCACTCATCCTTTGCGCACCATGATCTGCCAGGGCGTGGGCAATTTCGTGGGCCATTACTACTGCAAGTCCTGTTTTATCCTGGGTAATATCCAAAATCCCGGTATACACCACTACTTTACCTCCGGGCATTGCAAAGGCGTTTACCTGGTCATCCTTTACAAGATTAAATTCCCATTCAAAATCCTGCATAAAACCCTGGTATCCATTAGCATTTAAATACCTTTCAGCCGCGGTGACAATTTCCTGCCCAACATTTTTAACCATTTGTGATGCCTGGGTGTTGCGAACTACCTGAGCAGAATCTAAAAAATTGTTGTATTGTTCAAAAGATGCCGGAAATAACTGATCGTTAGAAACAAAATTAAGATTTTTCTCCCCTGTAAAAGGATTTGTTTTACAAGCCACTATCATGAGCAGCATTGCGCTTATTGCTATAAGTGTTTTTTTGATTCGCATAATTATGGGTTTATTTTTGTTAAAATTACAAAAGCAGTCTCTTCCTCCTGAATGGTTTAAGTAGGATTTAACAAAATTGGCATATCCAACAATAATACCAGAAAATTTCCATAAAGAATGTAGCGCTTTAAGGCGGCGAATATTTGCTACCTTCGCTCATTATTAATATCTATGGCTAAAAAAAATAAAGAAACCACTCCCGTACAACGCCTTCTCGTTCCCGGGTACATTCTTTTAATCAGTAAAACTCTTACTAAAATTAATCCCTTTCTGGCCAGCCGCTTTGCGGCCAGACTTTTCCTCTCGCCTTTTAAATACAAGTTGCCGGAAAGGGAAAAGAAAATGGATGCACAATCGCTGCAAACAAAACTCACCATTCCATCCATAGACCGGGAAATTGTGGTTTATGAATATGGGAAATCGGTTAAAAAGATCTTGCTGGTACATGGCTGGAGCGGGCGGGGAACGCAGCTTTCCAAAATTGCAGACGCCCTGATTTCTAAAGGCTACGGCACTATTAGTTTTGATGCTCCGGCACATGGCAAAGCGCCTGGAAAAAGGAGCATGATGCCACATTTTGTTGCGGCCATTCACCAACTAGATAAAACTCATGGTCCATTTGAAGCAGTTATTGGGCATTCCCTGGGCGGAATGGCCAGCCTGCGGGCAGTAAAGGAAGGGCTAAAAACCAAAAAACTTGTAGTGATTGGAACTGCGGACAGTATCACCCATATTACCAGGGAATTTGCCGCAAATATGAAAATGAATGAAGAAGTTGCCCGCAGGATGAAAACCTATCTGGATACCCGGCTGGGGCAGGATATGAATACCTATTCCGGAGCGATCTCTGCGGAAGGGATAACCACTCCCACTTTTGTTATTCATGATAAAACCGATGTGGATGTCTCTGTAAATTGTGCTTACAAAATACACAAAACCCTGGAAAACAGCAAAATTTTAATCACAGAAGGCCTTGGCCACCGCAGGATTTTGGGAGATCCAGAGGTAATTAACAGAATCACAACGTTCATCGCGGTATAATCTTTGTACTTTTAAAAACAAAAAGCAGGAAGTGGCACATTGCCTGGCCCTGACAGCCATCATAAAAGGCAAAAATTAAATTTTGCAGCCATTTCTTCAATATTAAAAGAAAAACTACATGAAAAAGATCATATTTCTACTGTTAGCAACAATAATGATGAGTTGTAACGGAAACGCACAGAAGAATAAAACTTCTCAAAACTTTGAAGTAAGTAAAACTGAAAAAGAGTGGAAACAGGACCTAACAGATGCCGAATTTCAGGTATTGAGAAAGGCTGCAACAGAACCTGCTTTTTCAAGCGATTTAAACAAGATTAAAGAACCCGGTACATTTATTTGCGCTGCCTGCGGAAATGAACTTTATAAAACCGAAAATAAATTTATGAGCGGTACCGGCTGGCCGAGTTTTGACCGTCCCATAGAAGGTGCTGTAGAATTAGGCCGTGATACCAAACTGGGATACACCAGGGACGAAGTGCATTGCGCAAGATGTGGCGGCCACCTGGGCCATGTGTTTGATGATGGCCCACGAGAAACTACCGGCAAAAGATATTGTATGAATGGAGTGGCCATGGACTTTGTACCGGCTAACCAATAAAAAGTAAAAGATGAAAAAATACGCTATAGAAAAATCTGAAGGAGAATGGAAAAAGCAGCTTTCCGATGAACAATACCGGGTGCTGCGTGAAAAAGGAACAGAAGCGCCCCATAGCGGTAAATACAACCTTCATTTTGAAGAAGGAGAATACCGTTGTGCCGCCTGTCACACCAAGCTTTTTGAAAGTGATGCGAAATTTGAAAGCGGCTGCGGCTGGCCAAGTTTTGATCAGGCTATTGAAGGAAAGGTGGAATATGTGCAGGACAAAAGCTTTGGGATGATTAGAACTGAAATCCTTTGCGCTACCTGTGGCAGCCATTTGGGGCATGTTTTTGACGATGGCCCTACGGAAACAGGACAACGGTATTGCGTAAATTCCGCCAGTATAGAATTTGATAAATAAATTAACACCTAAAATTATGAGAAAAATATTTTCACTTTTGTTTATGACTACATTCTTATTTGTTTCATGTTCTGATGATGGGGAAGTGGGGCCACAAGGGCCACAGGGACCTCCCGGCCCAGCCGGTGAAGCTATAGTTGGAAACGTTATAGATCTTGAGACGTATGATTTTAATGAAGATAATGATTATACCTTGTTTTTAGATTTCGATGATGCCGGCGTAGAAGTATTTGAATCTGATGCGGTATTGGTTTATATGAGTGTTGGAGAGTATGAAGATGAAAACGGTGAACCATATTATGCGTTCAGGCAGTTGCCGCAAACATATTATACAGACAATGGAGAGGAAATTCAGTATAACTTTGATTATACTTTTTTCGATATCAATATCTTTTTAGACAGTTCTATTCCGTATGAAAATTTTGATACTATTGATGACTCTTATACCGATGATCTTTTTTTCAGGATCATTATAGTACCTGCAGATTTTGCAGAAAATACCAATGTTAATTTATCCGATTATAATGCAGTAGTCAATAAACTGAATATTGATTCTTCAAAAATCAAAAAGATTTCTGCCAGCAAAAAATAAAAGGAAACTTCCATTATTCTAAAAGCCTATCTTTATGCGGGTAGGCTTTTTTTTATATCTTCACCACCGTAAACAATAACACTTCTCCTATGAAGAAACTACTACCATTTCTTATTTTTTCTTTAGGTATCACCCTCTTTTCATGTTCTACTGAAGGCCCTCCGGGAGCAGAAGGAGAGCCAGGTCCCACGGGGCCTCAAGGCGAACAGGGCGAACCAGGACCACAGGGCGAACCAGGGGAAAGTGTTACCGGGACTGTAATAGATTTAGAGCCCGTCACTTTTAATGAAGACAACTACTATTCCACCTTTTTAGCTTTTAGCGAAGTAAATATGGAACTTGCTGCCACAGATGCTGTTTTTGTTTACACAAAAACGGGTGAAAATGGCCAGGACGAAAACGGGGAAACCATTAATGCCTGGAGGTTACTTCCCCAAACCTATTTTGCGGCAAATAATGTTGTGGTACAGTATAATTATGATTACACCTTGCAGGATGTAAATATTTTTCTGGACAGCAATTTAGCCTATTCTAACTTCAATACCCTTGATGGCAGCTGGACAGAGGGCCTGCTCTTTCGCATTTTAGTAGTCCCTTCCTCTTTAGTTGAAACCGGAATAGACATAAGTAATTATAATCAGGCGATAAAAAATATTACTGTATTAAAAACGGCCTCTACACCTAATTTGTAAAATGAGGGCAAAGGATAATACTGGTAAAATACAGCCGAAGGCATTTTTGCTGCATTCCTCTGGCTTAAAGCAGCTGTTTAATCCTTTTTGTTTAAGCATTAATTCCTTAAATTCGCAACTTCTAAACCCTCACAAAAATTACTAAAAATGAGTAAATATGATGTCATAGTTTTAGGCAGTGGCCCGGGAGGTTACGTAACCGCAATTCGCTCTTCGCAATTGGGTTTTAAAACAGCTATTATAGAAAAAGAAAGCCTTGGTGGTGTTTGCCTTAACTGGGGTTGTATCCCAACAAAGGCACTTCTTAAAAGTGCTGAAGTTTTTGATTATCTAAAACATGCCGAAGATTACGGATTAACTTTGGAAAAGGCAGATAAAGATTTTAATGCCGTGGTAAAAAGAAGCCGTGATGTGGCAAACGGGATGAGCAAGGGCGTGCAGTTCCTTATGAAAAAAAACAAAATTGATGTTATTGAGGGCTACGGAAAACTGAAAAAAGGCAAAAAAGTTGCCGTAACCGGAAAAGACGATAAAACCAAAGATTACGAAGCAGACCATATTATTGTTGCCACAGGGGCACGCTCCCGCGAATTGCCAAACCTAAAGCAGGATGGCAAAAAAGTGATTGGCTACCGTGAAGCAATGACTTTGGAAAAACAGCCAAAGTCGATGATAGTTGTTGGCTCCGGAGCTATTGGGGTGGAGTTTGCCCATTTCTATAACTCTATGGGCACCGAGGTTACCATCGTGGAATTTCTTCCAAACCTTGTTCCACTGGAAGATGAAGAAGTTTCCAAGCAGTTTGAAAGAAGCGTGAAAAAAGCAGGAATTAAGGTAATGACAAATTCTTCAGTGGAAAGTGTGGATACTTCAGGAAAAACCGTAAAAGCTAAAGTAAAAACCAAAAAAGGGGAAGAAACCCTTGAGGCCGACATTGTGCTTTCTGCAGTTGGAATTAAAACCAATATCGAAAATATAGGCCTCGAAGAACTCAACATTAAAACCGAAAAGGATAAGATTATAGTAGACGACTTCTATAAAACCAATGCAGATGGTATTTATGCCATTGGAGACGTGGTTCATGGCCCTGCTCTTGCCCATGTAGCTTCTGCGGAAGGTATTATTTGTGTTGAAAAAATAAAGGGCATGAAAGTTCAGCCGCTGGACTACGGAAATATTCCCGGTTGTACCTATGCCACTCCTGAAATCGCTTCTGTGGGAATGACTGAAAAACAGGCCAAAGAAGCAGGTTATGAAATCAAGGTGGGAAAATTCCCGTTTTCAGCCTCAGGAAAAGCAAAAGCCGCAGGAAAATCTGATGGTTTTGTAAAAGTAATTTTTGATGCCAAATATGGGGAATGGTTAGGTTGCCACATGATTGGTGCCGGCGTCACCGATATGATCGCGGAAGCAGTTCTTGGCCGGAAACTGGAAACCACAGGACATGAAGTTCTTAAAGCTGTCCACCCTCACCCTACCATGAGTGAGGCGGTGATGGAAGCCGTAGCCGCAGCTTATGATGAAGTAATTCATATCTAAATAGATGTTAGACGTTAGACGTTAGACGTTAGAAAAATAGTATATCCCGGGAAACTCAAGTTAGTTTTCCGGGATTTTTTATTGCTCCCCTTCTTAAAAAGGAGGGGTGGCCGAAGGCGGGGTGGTTATTTCCAGTTCGGATTTTAT